>CAZHYI010000174.1:0-3406 GCA_964536595.1 uncultured Candidatus Bathyarchaeia archaeon | reverse complement strand
CCTCCACCCTGCGTCATCGCTTCAACTTGGGAAGCCACTGTCTCAGCCACTGAGTCATCAACAATTACCGTAGGTGCCACCTCTATACTTGCATTTTCTAGAAGATCACCTGCAAATTGCACAACAGTAAGTTCAACCGAACCATCATGAGGCAAGTTATTTCGTATGGCATCTGCTACTCCCTGAACAATGATTGCCCAACTATCACTGGATATGCTGCCCGACCCATCAATAACCATACATAGTTGAGTGGTAAGCGGCGCTGAGTTTGCTGAAACTACAGATGTTAAACCAATGAACAAAATAGTCGTTATAAGTAAAGCAACTTGAAATCGCATAATTTTATTTTTCATAATTTTTCCTTCGCGTAAAGATAAACTCCCCGATATTTATACTTTAGCTAATTACTCTCTATACCTAAACCAAATATTAAGTAGCTAAAACCCAATTTTCTCAAGAGAAAAGGAAAACTAACTACAGTAATTGGTGAATTTTAGTTTAAGGTTATTTCTCCGAGAAGTTCTTTATGACTGAAGTGAAGTAACATTTTAAATTTTAGTTGCTAGAAAGATATGGAGCATCAAGAATGGTGAGATAGAAGTTGGTTAGTGAAGTAGGGTTCGGTTTGATCGGTTGCGGCAATCATGGTAGATTGCTAGGTAGGTGTCTAGCAGGAATTGAAGGAGCAAAGGTTGTCGCTGTGGCCGACATAAACTTGGCGGCAGCGGAGAAGGCTAAAGAGGAGACTGGTGCCCCTAAATGCTATACGGATTATCATGACTTGCTTAGAGACGGTGATGTGGAAGCTGTGGTTGTAGCGGTCTTCCATACTTCACTCAAAGAGGTTTCTGTGGAGGCTGCTGAAAATGGGAAACATGTGTTTGTTGAGAAACCTATGGGAATAAACAGTCGGGAAGGCGAAGAAGTGGTTGAAGCGTGTAGAAAGGCAGGTGTAAAGCTCATGGTAGGTTACTGCCTCAGATTCGATGAGGCGGTTAGGAAGATGAAGAGTCTTGTGGATGAGGGGGTAGTTGGCGAAATGGATCTCGTTACAGCTGTGAGGGAAACTCCTCCAACTAGATGGGCTAAGTGGCTCCTAAATCCAGAAATGGGTGGAGGCATGCTACTTTACTTAGGTTCTCACCTAATAGATGAGGTTCTCTGGATCGTTAAGAGTGACGTAAAACGAGTGTATGGCGAAATAAACTTTAACCCGAATTTAAAGATTGATGAAACAATATCTTTCTCGATGCGTTTCAGAAACGGCGTCTTAGCTAACCTAGGTTTAAGCATGCTAACAATAAGGAGAATACACCGTGTAACAGTCATCGGAACAGAAGGCACAGTCATATCCGACCCGTTTGAGGGAATATTAAAAATCCAAAGCAGAAAAATTAACGAGTATGCCTACCCAACCCTAATGAATATTGGAGAAAAACTGAGCCGCACCTACATACTCGAACTTAAAGACTTCATTAAAGCCATAAAAGAGGATACTGAACCCTCAATCACTGGAGAGGAAGGCGTAAAAGTACTGAAAATCATAGACGCCGTGTTCAAATCGAACGAAACAGGGAAACCCATCAATCTATTAAGTAACTAAAAACAATATCCGAATAAAAAGGCTATAACTCAACAGAATTCAGATCCATCCTCTAATATAAACGAGACCCCAACTCTAAAGCTCTTCTAGCATAACCACAGATGTAGGCTTTCGTACGTCTCAGATCTTCATCTTCACAAAGCTCCCTAAGCTTCTCTCTTCCATCAGCACTTAAAGCAAACTTTAGAGATTCACTAAGAAGCTTCTCATCTACCTCAACATCCTCAGCAAAAACACCTAAATTATCCTCCAACTCCTCTATGCTATTCATTCCCGCAACCACTGTAGACACCTCCGGAGATCTCAGAATCCATTTAAGGCTTACTTGATGAGGAGTGTAGCTTCCCCTACTTACACGATTTGGACAGAAATAGGAGAAAGGTATGCCATAATAGGGCCAACAGAAAGGCTTCATAACAACCACGCCAACATTCAAAACTCTACAGAGCGGGAAAAGAACCTCCCTAGCCTCACATCTATAATAGTTATAAGGAACCATGATGGAGTCGAAGCAATCATACTTTCTCATCAACTCAGCTAAGAAGTTTAACTCATGACTTGAAGCCCCTATAGCTTTTATCTTACCTTCAACCCTCAAATCCTTCAATGTTTCAATTAAAAACTCGAAAGCTTCACGGCTATAACTATTCTCAGGCATATGAACATTGAAAACATCAACGTAATCAGTCTGCAAAGCTCTAAGCCTATTTTCAACCATCTCCACGACAGCATCAAGCCATCTAGATCTAGGAAGCTCACTTAGCACTTTTAAAGGCCTTAAAGCTTCAGCCGCCACATAAACATCTCTCCTCCCCCCAAGAGATTTCAGAGCTAAGCCTAGAGACTGGGCTTCCTCAACAAGCGTGGTATCAAAATAATTTATACCAGCCTCTATGGCCCTCTTTACAAGTTTATTCCTACAGCTTTGGGTAGCCATTAGCTCTTCATAGCTTAATTCCTCTTCTACCTTCCTTTCTCCAGGAAAATGTACAGGGTTGAGAAAGCGTTCATATTCATGTCCTCCAAGACCTAACTTAGAGACCCGCATCCCAGTTCTACCCAAAACTGAATATTCCATCATTAAAACCTCACGAGTAACAATTAAATATTAAACTAACAATTTTAATGATTAATCTTTCTTTCATACCTAAATAAAATGAAGTAGTTTTCTGACTATGGTTTAAATGATTAATCTCTTGAAATGATCGAATAATAAAACTCCTATTTGAAGCTCTTATTGTAAGATTTAAGTGCATAAAAGAGATCATCTTTAAAATGATTGAGCATTATAATTATAGAATCGTGATTTGGGTTGAAGGCTGTAAAGTGTGGTAGATTAATAGATGGGACTGGCGCTCCAGCTATTAAGGATGCTGTTATAGTGATTGAAGGATCTAAAATTGTGGATGTTGGGAAGGAAAGCAGGATTGATGTGCCGGAAGGCCCAGATGTGGAGGAGATAGATTGTACAGATAAGACTGTTCTCCCTGGATTGATAGATGCCCATGTACATTTAGCTCTGGGTGCAGGAAGGAACTATGAAGAAATGTTCTCCCATTCTGACCATCACCTCTTAATAGCTGGCGTTGTGAATGCAAGATCCATTCTAGACTTCGGCGTCACAACTGTTAGGGATATGGGCACCAGAAATAGGGTGGCCTTTGAGTTACGTGAAGCTTCAGATATGGGTCTCATCCAAACGCCCAGACTACTGCTTTCAGGCAGAGCAATAACAATGACCGGCGGCCATTTCCATTATTGCAATGCAGTGGCTGATGGCTACGAAGGAGTCAGAAGGATGGC
>CAZHYI010000173.1:0-3439 GCA_964536595.1 uncultured Candidatus Bathyarchaeia archaeon | reverse complement strand
AATCTTATGCGCACAAAAATAAGAATTTAAACCAATGTTTAGATCTATTGCTCCATGCTAAAAAATGTGGAATATAAACGTATATGTGAACCTACCCCCCACACCAAAAGCGAACTCGCTACACTGAGAGTTTAATAAAATTATAGTATGTTGTGATTGAGAAAGAGAGATCATCCCCAACCAAATTCACAACAAGATTGGTGCATTATTTAAGGTGGATCCGTCTTTTGATGAAGGCCCAGTAACTATAGAATGAGATCCATGTTATGGTTGTGGATAGCACAATTGGAAGCCATGCTGGCTTCATTAATAAAGCGTAAAGGTTCAGTAGGATGCATACTGCCAGGTTCAAGTAGAAGGCTCTTCTTTGCCATCCATATTTAGAGACTGTTTCTACAACTTGGAGTGCGGCGAATCCCTTTTCTGTCAGAACGTAACATCCATCCTTATTTACAGTGATTAGATTGTCTAGTTTCTTTAAGTGGAAATCTAACAGACCACTGCTGTTTATCTTAAGTGCCCGCTTAACATCGGCGAAACGTCGAGGTTTATCAGCTAACACCTTAAGAATCTTGATCCGTAAAGGATGCGACACCGCTTCAAAAAGATCATTGGAGCCCATTTTCACCCTATAATTAAATAACTCATCAGTCAGATATAATTCTATCAACCTTGACCAGGAAGTCAATAATCATTGATGAGGATGAACTTCTAGATCTTAACTGATGTTTGAATAGCTTCAAACGTCCAAAATGGATGGAGCCGAGCCCTTTTAGGAGGAGAAATCAACCAATAAGAATAGACCCCCTATATTTTTGTCAGTACACTATTCATCTTTTTTGGTGTGGAATGCTTCTTGGTTTTCATATATCCCCATATTAGGAGTAGTGTGGATGCTGCACCTACAATCAGCATTCCCTGCGGGTTGTCTGGTCTGGTAGCTGCGGATAATTCATGGATGGGTGTAAGGGCAACTAATAGTGTTACTGGCCCGGATGCTAAGGCATAGATGCAGTGGGGAGGCATAGTGCGCCAGCTGTATCTGCTGAGAAGTTTCAATAGAAATAGGAAGTGGAGTATGCCTAGCCCCATCACGACTTGGGGGTAGGGTTGAACGTTAGGTATGAACCAGTATATGGCTATGAAGGTTAAGCTCCAGAGGAAGGTGAGAAGCCACATCCTCCTAGGGGAAGAAGTCAGTAGCCTCTCAACATCTTTAAGTTTCCTACGAATTCGGAAGGCTGCTACAGTCAGTAACACTATCATGAGTAGTGCAAGGGCGTATTGGAGAACGCTTGGGCTGTAAGGCGTCACCGCGTTTATCACTACCACATCGAGTATTAGTAACAGCCCAAGAAGCTTGAGGCTTCTACTTGAGACCCATGCTTCACTCCTAACATTGTGGAATAGAGCTTCAGTTAACAGTATAGGCACCACTATGCTGAATACCGCGTGATACACGATTAATTCCAGCATCCAGGGCCAGTTAACGCCTAAGAACCTCCCATACCATGAGTAGATTCCAAGGTCAGGCCATTCGGGATCAAAGAAGCTCTTGCATGCTACCCCCTCCTCGAGAACTCCATAGGCAGCTCCGAGAAGAACCACACCTATAGTGCCTATACGCTTCCTAACTGCGGCTTCCCTAACAATGACAACGCCAGGTCCATACAGCATGAGTATTAGAATTCCTCCTAAACTGAAGAATTCGGATGGTGGTGCAGAGCTTGAAAGAAGCTCAGTGATTAAAGGAGATAGGAAGAACAAAAGTAGTGCAGCAGCTTTCTTAGTCTCCATTTAGCCTACCCTACCGCTTCATAACTCTTTATTATAGATAAATTTGGTGCTGCAAGACAAAAATCGTTTATTTAAATATAAGTTAGAGATGATATGCAGATAATTAGGAATAATTGAGGAGGTAGTTGTAAAGATTAACTGTTAGGGCTGTGAAGCTTTATGGGTAAGGAAGTGAGAGATGAAAATGCATATGTGGAGGGTGTGTTTGACGCTTTTGCTGAGAGATATGATAGATGGTATGATAAACCGTTCGGGAGATCGGCCTTCCGACTAGAAAGGGCTTGCATAGAACATTTATGTGGAGACTTAAAGCATCCTCTTCTTGAGATTGGTGTAGGAACCGGAAGGTTTGCTGAGGCTTTAGGAGTGGAGTATGGAATTGATCCTTCATCCGGCGTTTTAAGATTCGCTAAAAAGAGAGGAATAAAAATTATTAAAGGAGTAGGTGAAGAATTACCCTTCAAAGACAAGATTTTCGGCGGCATCTTCTTGATAGTTACACTATGTTTTCTTGACGATCCCATTAAAGTTTTAGCGGAATCCAGAAGGGTTCTAATTGATGAGGGAAGTGTAATTCTCGGCTTGATATTAAAAGGGAGCCCCTGGGCATCCTTCTACGAGGAGAAGGGTAGAAAAGGTAACGTCTTCTATAAAATTGCGAAGTTTTACAGTTTTAGAGAGGTGGAGACTAGAATGGAGGAAGCTGGCTTCAAAATTGTGAATGTAGCTTCAACGATTTTTCAGCCTCCAACTGAGAAGCCTCTTCATTTTGAGCTTCCAAGGGAAGGCTACTATGAAGAGGCTGGTTTTGTAGCATTAAAAGCCAAGAAGCTAAAATATTTTTGATTGAACCTCTACTCAATAAATAATAACATCAACAAAAAAGGTTTATAGATAGGTTTTCCTTGCGATCAATAGTATGTATGAAGCGATTACGCCTATCATCAGCCATAACACTAAACATAAAAATTTTTTCGAGGAATAAACCTGAAACAAGTTCTTTCCCAAAAATGGAAGCTGAAAAACATTCGTTACGGAGCTAAAAATACACAGTAAAAATACGCATAACAGACATCACCTAGTGATAGGTCGGTCTGGGACGATACTGAAATGAGTTCAAGTCTAAATATTAGAGAACTAACCTTTGCAATGATCTATTTTAGATCTAAATATAGTGTCTTTTTCTTGAAGCACCTGTACTTGTTTTGTTTCTCTGTATAATCCCTACACTTTTAACTTTTGAACAGTTCCTCAGCTCGAGTCATTCCGATTATTCTTCTTCAACATAAAACCACTCCACTTTCTTAGTTTTCCATCCACATCTTGCTTATTAAGTAATATTCGTCGAAGCCTCTCGCAATGCCACTAGATCTGCTCACCCAACCCATCATGATAAGCCTACCGTTCCATATCCGAGTTTGCCTAAGATCTCAACCATCATCGGAAAATCAATATGTAAAAACTCGTGATGAACATCTGCTCCGTGACCGAAACATACCCTCCCATGAAGAATGATGCGTAGCATGACAATGTCCAAACGCATGGAATAATTATTGACAAATAAGACTTCTTCGTTCGCTACTAAATCAATATTGGGCATACCCTATGTTGAATACCCATCAGGAGAGATTATTCACTGTCA
>CAZHYI010000172.1:0-3459 GCA_964536595.1 uncultured Candidatus Bathyarchaeia archaeon | reverse complement strand
ACTTTACGGTCGATCCATTCAAACAGAAAAGCGAGTAGAATTAGAAAAGCGGCTCCTGGAAACACTAACATTTGAAGCGTAGCTATCAACGTGTCCTGTACCAATTCCATGCGTACCTCCTGAGGGAATCGAAGCTTAGAACAGTTTTCTCTTCAGTCTTTACCTTAACGACTGCAAGTCTGTCCATACATGCGAAGCATGGATCTATTCCTGCTAGAACGATCGGTATGTCAGCTATGTGTTGTCCCAGAAGCATTTTACATAGGGATAAAATATTAGCTAATGTGGGGCTTCTAACCTTGTAGCGTTCAGGTTTATCCGTTCCATTAGACCTTACGTAATGTAGAAGTTCACCTCTCGGAGCCTCAACCCTAGAAACAGCTTCACCTGGCTTAACCACCAACGGCACCCTCACACGGATCATTCCAGACGGCATATGACTCAAGGCGTAACGCACAATCTCTATGCTCTCAAGAACCTCTTCGCAACGAACAATTATTCTGGCAAAAACGTCGCATCCATCATTAGTTATCACATTGAATGGAACCTCATCATATGCAGCGTACGGGTCATCTCTACGTACATCATTTTTTATTCCGCTTGCACGTAGAGTTGGACCTACAGCGCATAGCTCAACTGCGTCTTTAGGCTTCAACACCCCAACATCCACTGTTCTCTTTAAGATTGTCTGCTCAGAATTTACGGCTTTAATGTAATACTTCATTCTTCCCTCTAGAAAATCTAGCCCCTTCATTATTTTGGGGAGCATCTCCGCCGGGATGTCTCTTCTAACCCCCCCTATAGTGTTCATTGCGTAATGAACGCGATTCCCAGATATGAATTCAAGCATATCCATAACTGCTTCTCTATCCCGCCATAAATGCATGAAGAGCGTGTCAAAACCGACTTCATGTGCAACTATACCCATCCATAAGAGGTGACTGTGGATTCTTTCAAGTTCAGCTACCACTACACGTATATAATTGGCTCTCGATGGAGCATCCACACCTAGAAGTTCCTCTATGGCTTGACAGTAACATGTTGTATGAGCATCTGAACATATCCCGCATATACGTTCAGCCAAGTAAAGGTTCTGTATATATGTTCGAACCTCCATCGCCTTTTCGATTCCACGGTGATTATAACCTATACGCGGCTTAACACTTACAATAATCTCCCCATCAACCTCGAAGGTGAAGTTTTCCGGCTCTTTAAGTGCGGGATGTTGAGGACCAAATGGAACCTTCACGATTGAGCCGTAACCCACCTCACACTCCTCCCTCTCCACCTTGAGTTATTCTTCTCATCTCTTCAGGTGAATTTTCCTTTCTGAGCGGATAAAGACCTTCTGGCCACTCTTCAGGGAGAATCAGCCTTGAAAGATCGGGATTTCCCTCAAAAACAACGCCTAGAAGATCATGAACCTCCCTTTCATAGATGGCTGCTCCAGGAATTAAACTGATAATTGAAGCGATCTTCGGGTTGCTTTTCGGTACCGTTAACCTTAATGAGATTTCTATGGAGCCTCTATAGGCGAAATGATAAATCAACTCAATCTCTTCCCCTAAGTCTACACCAGTTATTGTTGACAAATGCTTAATGTTCAGTTCCCTGCTTAGGAAAGAAACAGCATCTCTTAATGCTCCACTCCTAATTCTAACAAAAACTCTCCTTGCCCTCGGGACATTGAACTCTAGAAGATCAACTCCAAAAAACTCTTTAATTCTTTCAACAATCTCATCTTCAGAAAGCATAGCTATTCGCCTCTCTTCCCCATCTTTTTAAGAAGTTTCGCTATCCCATCTATGATCGCCTCTGGTTTAGGCGGGCATCCTGGAACGTAAACGTCAACCGGTAGCACCGCGTCTACTCCGCTATGTACGTTGTAGCAGTCCTTAAAGGGGGCTCCGCTACAGGCGCATGAACCTATCGCAATCACATGTTTTGGGTTAGGCATCTGCTCATAAACCCTAATCAGCCTCCTCTTAACCTGTAAGGTTACTGGGCCAGTAACAGCTAGGATGTCTGCGTGGCGAGGGCTACCCTCCAGCAGAATCCCGAATCGCTCAACATCGAATCTTGGGGTTAAAGCTGCTACAAGCTCTATGTCGCAGCCATTGCATCCTCCAGTATTAAAGTGTAGTAGCCAAGGAGACTTTTTGAAGGCCCACTCTACGACTCCCGTTTATATATGCCTCCTTGATGTTAGGAATGTGAGTATCGCCATTAACACAATTAACGAATAAATTGTGGGGAGATGCCAAGGCGTAGAGAAGGATAATGAGATTAGAAATGCGAAAACATCGAATATAAGAAAGTAAACTGTGAATATGAAGAATCTTTCAAGGTTTATTCTAACCTCCCTAACTGGTGGAGGCTCCTCCCCACAAGCATAAGGAACAGTCTTTCCCCCTTCCTTCCCTTTAATTTTTATGGAAAGTTTTCCCCCAATTACGTATATTAGTAAGCCGAGTAAGAATGAGAACGTAAAGGCTATGAACAACAGAATAAGTGAGTTACCTTCCATTTTTATATGTGCCTCTAAATCAATTCACAAGTAGATTATGCGTATAAATGTTTCTAATCAAATGACGATTTAAGATTGACAGATAGTAAGACTTTTAAGCAACTCCTTTTTAGTCTCTAATTTACAGTAGAGATAAAAATAAGGTGAGATGACCCTCAACGCTCAGTGAAATAATAGAGTTAGCATTAATGGTTTTAACATTACTCTTTGCGGTGCTAACTGTAGAGGTGAAGGATCTTCTTTACGCCATTATATTTTTCTGTGGAATGTGCATAACCATAGGCTGCCTCTTCTGGCTTCTTAATGCACCTTACGTCGCACTCTTTCAACTTTTAGTATATGCCGGAGCAATAGTCGCCTTATTCATAGCTGCCGTTACACTCACAACAAGAGTGGAGCGTGTAGGGTGAAATGAAGATCGATATGATAGAGGCTGCCGGATTAATCCTTGCGGTCTCAGCGATAATACTCTCATGCTTCTTCATTATGGAGCATGCTTTTCCAGCTTTCCAGTATGCCTCATCAACGCATCCTCCGGAATATTTGGTGGAAAGCACGGAGAATGTGGGTCGAGCAGTAAGCATCTTCACGTGGAAGAACCGAAACTTAGATCTGATTGCGCAGGCGCTGGTTCTCTTTAGCGCTGCTGCTGGCTGCTTGGCGATTCTTAGAGTTGAAAAACGAAGAGAAGGTGAATACTGAATGATCTCACTCTCCTATTACCTCGCCTTCACAGTTATTCTTTATATCATCGGAATCTACTGTTTAGCCACAAAACGCAACATGATAAGGCTGATTTTGGGGATAGAGATTCTCATAAATGCTGCTAATCTAAACTTCATAGTCTTGGCGGCAAACTGGAAAGCTGGATTTGTAGATCCCCTCGCTCATTCCATAGTTATTCTTTCCATAGCTTTAGCTGGATGCGTAAG
>CAZHYI010000171.1:0-3468 GCA_964536595.1 uncultured Candidatus Bathyarchaeia archaeon | reverse complement strand
TTGATGGCTTCATTGCTCCAGGCCATGTCTCAACAATAATCGGGATGGAGCCATATGAGATCTTTCCTAAAGCCTACCATATGCCTACCGTAATTGCTGGCTTCGAGCCCTTAGATGTACTCTTCGCGATTTACATGGTTATAAGACAGATTAGGAAGGGTGAAGCTAAACTTGAGAATGAGTATTCTCGGGCTGTAAGTTGGGAAGGTAACGTGAAGGCTAAAAAACTAATTAATGATGTGTTTGAGGTTGTAAGTGGGAGATGGAGAGGTTTAGGTAGAGTACCCTTCTCAGCTCTATCCCTAAAAGAAGAATTTAAGAGATTAGATGCCAGAGAGATCTACGATATTGATATTAAGGATTCACGTGACCTTCATCCAGGATGCTCATGCAACTTGATAATGGTCGGTAAATTGAAACCGTCGGAATGCCCTCTCTTCATGAAAGGATGTACACCCCAGAAACCTATGGGTCCATGCATGGTCTCTTCTGAGGGAACCTGCAATATATGGGCCCGTTATATGGTAACGTAAGACTTAAACTAAAAATGAGCTATTTTCTGTTAGCATATTCTAGGTATCGGGTCTCCCAACGGTTTTCCTACATATCTCTCGCCGCCAACAATAGTCTCCAAAAGAACTTTCCTATGCCCCTCCGTAACCTCACCGATTATCTCTGCATCCTTTCCTTCAGGGTGCCTCCTAACCTCCTTTAAAACATCATCAGCCTTCTCGGGGACAACTCCAATTATGATTTTTCCCTCATTCCCTATCTCTAATGGATCCATACCTAACATTTCACATGCAGCCCTCACACCCTCCTTGATGGGTACTCTATCCTCATAGATGGTTATGCCAACCTCAGACTTCTCACACCACTCATTGAGAGCGTTCGCTAAGCCTCCCCTAGTAAGGTCCTTCATAGCTACTATCCCCCCCACCTCTAAGAGCGACTTAATCATTCGGTTTAGGGGTGTTACATCAGATTTTATTTGGTATCCAAAATCATATCCGTAACGTGATGAGAGAATAGCTATTCCATGGTCACCTATCGTTCCAGACAGAATTATTTTGTCACCGACCTTAAGGTTTGAGTCTAGAAGCCAACTCTCCTTGAAGGCTCTATACCTCTTAACTTCCGATATGTTCCTCTCTAAAGCCTCCATTCGGAAACCTATCCCAGAAGTGTTGATTACGCATCCGCCCAACACGCCCTTCTCAACAACCTTTGTGTCTCCAGTAACTACCTTCACGCCAGCCTCATCACATGTAGCCTTCATGCTCTCCAGTATTCTATCTAAATCCTTGAGTGGGAGGCCCTCCTCAAGGATGAAGCCTGAAGTTAAGGCTATAGGCTCCGCACCTATCACAGCTATGTCATTCACTGTTCCAGCTACAGCTAACCTCCCTATATCTCCGCCAGGAAAGAAGAGGGGCTTAACAGCGTGGGAGTCAGACTTAATAACTATGCCGTTCACAACAGCAGCGTCATCTAATGCCTCGAGTGGAACCTCAAATTTTCCACCTCCAAGAAACCTCAAGATATGCTCAACAATAAGCTTATGAGTCACTGCTCCCCCAGCCCCATGGAGCATAGTTACGATCTCCTCTTCCATTCTCTCACTCTCACAGTATCTCTCAGTCAAACGATACACTTAAACTTGATCTTACCTCCACCGACCCACCAGTCTACCGTCCTTAAGATCGAATAAAAATAGAATGCAATTTACTTGAAAATTTAGAGAAGATATAAATAGAACGTTAAAAACGGTTTATTACTCTAAAGCACCTTAAGGCACTATCAGAGGGAAAGTTATGCCGTTAAAGCTCCTCAAATCGGAATCAGATAACATCTTGAAGATTGAGAGAGTGATGCATGCGAGGCGCTACACCCTTACATTGGATAGGAATTGGTGTAAAGGTTGTGGCCTTTGCGTTGAATTATGCCCTAGAGAAGCCATCAGTCTAAAGGAGATAGTTAGGCCTGAGGAAGGGAGGGCTGAACCCCCTCAAATCGATATAGATGTTCAGAAATGCCAGTACTGCGGAATATGCAACGCTATCTGCCCCTTCGGCGCATTAACTCTAAATATAAATGGTGAGCGTAAGGTTCCGGTTGTAGCTTCTGAAAGTTTCCCGAAGCTTATCAGAGATGTGAAGGTTCACCCTGAAAAGTGTAGTGTGGAGTGTGTAGAGTATGAGGACAGTTGCCCTCTAGACCTAATTAAAGTTCGCGTATTAACTCCAGACGGTAGGGAAGTTAAGGATCTAGAGTCTGTAGAGGATAAAAGTGATTTGAAGGTTGAGATAGACATTGATCTGGAGCATTGTCCCTGCTGCAGTATCTGCGAGGACAAGTTTCCTGAGGGAGCAATTCAAGTGAAGAGGATGATTCATGGTATACTAAGGATAAATCAGGAGTTATGTCCAGATAACTGTCGAGCCTGTCTAGATGTTTGTCCAATCACTGGTGCTTTATATCTGGAAGATGGGAAGGTAATGGTGAATGAAAGGTACTGCGTCTATTGTGGTGCTTGTAAAGTGGTTTGTCCTGTTGAGGGCGCCCTCTATCTTGAGAGGACATGGATAAATCATGAGCCCGTTAAATCTGGCGCTTGGAATAGGGCTATTGAGAAGATAGCTTCAACCCAAGCCATGGTTAAATTCTTAAAGTCTAAAAGCCTTAAAAGGGCGAAGGCTTCTGTAGAGAAGAGGCTTTCAAGGAGGCTGTGAAGGGTTGGAGGAAGAGCCTAGAATAGGAGTATTCGTATGTCACTGTGGCCTAAACATCGCTGGAACAGTTGATGTTAGAGCGGTCACTGAGTACGCTAAAACACTACCAAACGTAGTCTACGCTGAACATAACCCCTACACTTGTGCCGATCCGGGTCAAGAATCCATAAGGGAGAAGATTAAGGAGTACAACTTAAACAGGGTTGTTGTAGCTGCCTGTTCACCACGTCTTCATGAACCAACATTCAGGAGATGTGTAGCTGAAGCAGGCTTAAATCCCTACCTCTTTGAGATGGCTAATATTAGGGAGCACTGCTCTTGGGCGCACTCAAGTAATCCTGAAGAAGCCACTGAGAAAGCTAAAGAGATAGTTAAGATGGCTGTGGCTAAGGCTAGGTTACTTAGGCCTTTAGAGACTCTTCAGGTTCCAGTTACAAATAAAGCGCTCGTTATCGGTGGTGGAATAGCTGGGATAAGTGCAGCGCTCGACCTTGCAGATATGGGCTTTAAAGTGTATCTTCTTGAGAAGAAGGAGAGTATAGGTGGACATATGGCTCAGCTGGATAAGACTTTCCCGACGCTGGACTGCTCGATCTGTATTGAAGGGCCGAAGATGGTTGATGTTTCACGCCATCCCAACATAGAGATAATCTCCTTTGCTGACCTCCTCAGTGTGGAGGGTTATGTCGGCAACTTCAAGGTTAAGATCAGAAAGAATCCGCGCTATGTGATTGAG
>CAZHYI010000170.1:0-3473 GCA_964536595.1 uncultured Candidatus Bathyarchaeia archaeon | reverse complement strand
ACTGGAGGTACGAACTGCGATCTGGAGACTAAAATAGCATTTGAAGAGTTAGGAGTGAAGGTTGATCTGTTACATAGTAAGAGACTTCTAAAGGAGAATAGACTACTTGATTATGAGCTTCTAGTCTTTCCAGGAGGTTTCTCCTATGGAGATTACGTTAGGGCTGGAGCGATATGGGCTAAAACACTCTTCTCACAGCTCCATGAAGAGCTGATCAAATATGTGGAGGAAGAGAGACTTATAATGGGTATATGCAATGGATTTCAAGTCTTAGTGGAAATGGGTCTCCTACCCGCATTTAGTGGCATAACTCCACATCCAGAAGCGGCCCTCTCAACAAACCTGAACGCTAAGTATGAGTGTAGATGGGTCTACCTTAAGTATGAGAATAAAAGTAACTGTGCCTTCACCAAGAAACTGGATACTGGAGCCTTAATTAGGATACCTATTGGTCATGGTGAAGGTAGATTTCTCTTTCCTAAAGGAAGGGAGCAAGAGTACCTTAAAAGATTGATAGACGGCGATCAGCTAGTTTTTAGATACGCTAAACCTGACGGGTCACTGGCTGAAGGAACCTACCCATTTAATCCTAATGGCTCATTATACGACATAGCTGGCATATGCAACCCTAAAGGAAACGTCTTTGGACTTATGCCTCACCCAGAGAGAGCCTTCTTTGGATGGCAACTTCCAGACTGGACGTGTTTGGAGGATCTACCAAAATATGGGGATGGATGGTTCATATTTGAGTCTGCAATTCAACATATATGTGAAAACTTTTAACGCTTGGCCCATCCCTCTCTAAACTTTACGAGTTTTTCCTCCAGACCCTTATCAACCAAAGCTAGAATCTCCACAGCCAATAAAGCCGCATTCTTTGCATTATCTATTCCAACACAAGCTACAGGCACTCCCGGAGGCATCTGAACGATAGAGAGCAGTGAGTCTAAACCTCCAATTTTAACTTCTTTGGGTACGCCTATAACAGGCTTCAGTGTTCTTGAAGCTATATATCCCGGTAAAGCTGCTGAGAGTCCAGCTATAGCTATGTAAACCTCGGCTTTAGAGCTTGACAAGTACTCATCTAGTTCCTTAGGAGTTCTATGCGCAGAAAAAACTTTCAACTCGCTTTCAATACCGAATTCTCTCAGAATCTTTAGAGCTTCCTCTCCCTTCTCCAAATCTGATTTACTCCCAATTATTACTGCAACTTTAACCAACCGAACCACCATACAACTCATAAATCTTAGCTAAATTTATCTCACTGATATAGGGAAGACCAGCTCTCGCGCCACTCTTAGTTATGCATCTGGAGGCTATATAATTTCCGAGAATCCCAGAATCTTTAATGGACATATCTTTTATGATGCCGTAAAGGAAGCCTGCGCAAAAGGCGTCTCCAGCACCTGTAGTGTCCACCACCTTAACTTTAAATGTCCTCAACCAGTGTTTTTCTTCTCCGTTAGTCACGTAGCATCCTTTATGTCCCAACTTAACAGCTACTACAGAAACTCCATAACTCAACAAAGTCTCCGCTCCTTCCTCGGGTCCCTTACCAGTTAATAATTTAAGCTCCTTCTCATTCGGAATCAAGATGTTACATCTCCTTATTATAGGCTCTAGTCTCTTCAAACCCTTAATTGCGTACAAGTGTCCAGGATCAAGGCTTACCCTCACATTTTTAGGGAGCCTCTCCACCAATTGAATTTGAGCTTCAAATGGCTTTTCTCCAACAAAAGACGTGAGATGTAAAAATCTTGCTGAGGAAACCCAACTAAGATCTATATCCCTCAACGTTAGAGTGTCATTCACCCCTGGATCGACATACAGCGCTCTCTCCCCATGCTGGTCTACGTAACCATTCACGACGCCGCTTCTACCGCTACTTGATACTCCAACGCCTTCCACGTCTATGCCTTCCTTCTCAAGATCACTGATCAATATTTTTCCTTCTCTGTCATTCGCTACTTTGCCTATAAAACCGACTTTCAATCCGAGTCTAGCAAGTCCGACAGCGGTGTTTGCTGCCGAACCTCCAGGCTGCTCATTAACTCCTAAAATCCTTCTCTCTTCTCCTCTTCCAGCTATCTCATCAACCCTATAGAGCCTATCAATGTTTAAGGCTCCAAAACAAATTATATCAAGGCTCATCTGAACAATTCACGGAGATAAATTTTGTATTTACCCAGTTTCCCACCATAATTACCAGCTGAAACCTTCAGAACTCCATCCACATTTCTAACCGCCTCTATAGCCGCCTTCATAGCCTCCTTAACAGCCTCCAAGGAGACACCATTGATGACTATTTCAGGTATATAATTGACTCCCTCAGGAACTTTAGAGTCATCTATCTTCCCCCTCAAGGTGGGGCAGTAAGAGTGATTAGTTGTTGGTCCAATCTCAGGATATTTCGTTTCAGGTTTAGATCCAGCTGCACAGATGTGGAATGGAGTTATAACGCCCTCAACCTTACCTATACTTTCTAGGGCTTTTTCACCCGCCTCCAAGGCTGAATCTACATCTCTGCACATAAACCAGACGTTGCCGCCCATAACCCCTCTTCCGTAACCCAAGTAGTGCTCTATGCGGAACTCAGGCATCATTATCGGTATATTTATCATCTCACGACCATAGATATGCTCAATAAATTCGTATCCGTCTCCACAATGCCCAACTATAGGCATAGTATCTATACGACTCTCACTCTCTAAAGCGTTAAATACCGACGTTGTCGGGACAACTAGAACACCTTGCCTCAACCTCCATCCAACCTCGTTTTGGAGAGTTTGAAGTGCGTTTCCTCCCACTGAAACCCAAATCTGAATTATAGCGCCAACTCTACCATCAGGCGTACCGTCAGGCTCAATCCATTTCTCTACACCGCCTTCAGACTTCCCAAAAACTGTTGAAGGAAGAGCTGTTGATTGACACACAGCTCTCCTAAGCCACTTTCGATCCTTCGCTGTAATCAAGATTCTTGTGTATAAGCCTTCAAACGCTTCACAGAAGGTATCCTCTACCTCTACCACTTTTCTTTCTCCTCCAAAGTTTATCCTAAGGCTCCAACCTTCTCTCCTCTAACCTTCTTCCTAAATAGAACACTCTCCTCAATAAGTGCGGGAAGATTACTTTTACTTACGACTTCAACTCTAGCTAAATCTCTACGCAGCCTCTCATAAAATGGATGAATAGCGTATTTATTGAGGGTGTCAGGCCACCCTTCAGCCAGCTCAATAACAGCTTCCTTACCAAACTTCCGGAAAACGTATGCTATCAGGGCTGTGATGAGAGTGTTGCTGGAGATAATTGCTAATTCTGCCTCCCTGACAGCATACTCATTTCCATTAAAGGATACGGTTAAGCCTCCTCCTTCCCTAACAAGCCTGAAGGAATCAGTGTCGGTTATGCTGTCGCCTACGTAGATGACTTCCTCAACTTTAGCTTTATGCTTCTCAACTATTTCTGTTACGGCT
>CAZHYI010000169.1:0-3478 GCA_964536595.1 uncultured Candidatus Bathyarchaeia archaeon | reverse complement strand
TGAAGTGTTCATTGGAGGTTGATTTATTGAAGTTCTGGAAGATGCATGGTTTAGGGAACGATTATATAGTGATTGATGATCGCAACAAGAAGCTGAAAGAGGGGGAGATACCTGATTTGGCTAGGAGGCTCTGTAAGAGAAGGTTCTCTGTTGGGGCTGACGGCATACTGTTAGTCTATAACTCTAAAGTAGCCGATGTCAGGATGAGAATGTTCAATCCTGACGGATCAGAGGCTGAGATGTGCGGTAATGGGATAAGGTGCCTCGTTAAGTTCTGCTTCGACCAAGGCATAGTGAAGGAGGAATATGTGGAGGTTGAAACCTTAGCGGGAACAAAGCGGACTTGGCTCAACATCCAGAATGGTGAAGTCAAATCCGTTAAGGTTGATATGGGCGCCCCAACATTTGAGAGAAAAAGCATACCGATGCTGGGTGAAGGCACCTTCATAGATCAGGATCTAGAGGTGAACGATGTAACACTGAAGGCTACAGCCCTATCGGTTGGGAATCCGCACTGCGTAATCTTCGTGAATGATGTGAAAAATTATCCCGTCGAGAAGTTGGGGCCAGCTATAGAGAGGCATAAATTGTTCCCTAAAAGAACGAATGTTGAGTTCGTTAAAGTGCTTTCTAGAGACGAGTTGCAGGTTAGGGTTTGGGAGAGGGGGGCTGGAGAAACCTTAGCGTGTGGAACCGGAGCATGCGCAAGCGTTGTTGCTGCAACCCTACTGAGGAAGATTGATGGTGCAGCTACAGTTCATCTTCTGGGAGGAGACTTAGAGATCGAGTATGCCAATAACATATTTATGGTTGGACCTGCAGAGAAGGTTTTTGAGGGATATATAGATTGAAGATTGAGTTTTCAAATAGGGTTAAGGCTTTACCCCCATACCTATTCGCTGAGATCGAACGCATCCTAGAACAGAAGAGGAGGGAAGGGGCAGACTTAATAAACCTCAGTATAGGCGACCCTGACTTGCCTCCACCAGACTTTATACTTGAGGCGCTCAAGGAGGAGGCTGGCGACCCAAGAAACCATAACTACTCACAGAGTAGGGGGGAGCTAGAGTTTAGAGTGGCTGTTTCAGAGTGGTATAAGAAGCGTTTTAATGTAGATCTGGATCCTGAGAGTGAAGTAACAGCCTTGATAGGCTCGAAGGAGGGCATAAGCAATATAGCCCGGGCCTTCATTAACCCCGGAGACAAAGTTCTAGTTCCAGACCCAGCATATCCAGTATATGCTAATGGCGGAACACTTCTAAGTGATGGTGTTCCAGTCACGTTACCACTTCTAAAGGAGAATGGGTTCCTGCCCGACCTTGATAGTATAGAGGCGGAGGGTGTGAAGATGATGTATCTGAATTACCCGAATAATCCTACAGCAGCCACAGTTACGGAGAAGGATCTTGAGAGGATAGTGGAGTTTGCAGTTGAGAATGAGATAATACTCTGTTACGATAATGCTTACTCAGAGATAACATTTGGCGGTTATAGGGCCCCCAGTATACTGCAGATAGATGGAGCGAAGGATGTTGCTATAGAGATGAATTCATGCTCAAAAACCTTCAATATGACAGGGGATAGAATAGGCTTTGCTGTAGGCAATAAGAAGCTTGTTGAGGGGTTGGTTAAGGTTAAGTCCCAGATAGATTCAGGTCCATCAAAATATATACAGAAGGTAGCCATTAAGGGGTTAGCGTCCTATGTGGGCGCTGAAAAGCCGCTTCACCTCAAGGAGATAAATGAGATATACCATAGAAGGGCGCAGACATTAGTTAGGGGTTTACAGTCCCTCGGAATTGAGTGCGAAGTTCCGAAAGCGACATTCTATGTTTGGGCTAAGTGTGGAGAGAACTCAATGAGCTTCGTTGAGAAGATGCTCCAACTGAACGTTGTAGCGACACCCGGAATCGGGTTCGGTAAGCACGGTGAAGGGTACGTTCGGTTCTCTGTGACGTGCCCCGAAGAAAGAATTAAAGAAGCTTGTGAGAGACTAGAAAAAATTCTATAAAAACCTTTTTCGGAATAAGTCTTATTTTTGGTGTTTGTTGAGCATTACTTAATAAAGACTTTTAATTTTTAATGAGTTTTCCTATTAACATTGTGGATAGGAATATGGAGGTTGATAAGGAGTCTCCATTCTATCACTTCCCTTTAAGTATACTTCTACATTTTTGGATGTGTAGTTCACATCTGAGACACTAAAGAGAATAATGTTCCGATCACATATGTTATTGCTGCTGCTGAAGCCCCAATAATCATCATCTCCAAACCACTTTTAATCCAGTTTTTCCTAGAAAATATGGTTTTCATAGCTCCTACTCCAAAAAGGGCGGCTAAAGTAGATATTATAGAGATGAGTAGAGCTTCTGTACAGGTTAACACGTCAAATGCGAAAGGTAAAATAGGTACAACTGCAGCAAGGCCAAAGGATAATCCGCAGAGAACGCCAGCTTTAACAGGATTACCAAGCTCTTCAGATGCTAAACCAAGCTTTTTAAGCGTGTCTGCTTGGGTAAGCAACTCTTTTTCTTTCCCTATTCTGTCAACGATCGCCTCAGCCTCTCCTCTCTTAAACCCTTCCATCAAGTAAAATTTTATTAGCTCCTCCCTCTCTTCTTCAGGACTCACCTTTTTTCTAATTTTCTTTCTCTGACTTTCTCTCTCCCAAACCTCCAACTCAGACTTGGAGGATTGGTATGAACCAAAGGCCATAGATATGGTTCCAGCGAAGAGCTCCGCTATCCCCGACAATATAACGATATAGGGGTTTGTTATGGCTCCAACTACTCCAGCAACAAAGGCTAAGGTTGAAACAAGCCCATCATTGGCTCCAAAAATCATGTCCCTCACCCCTCCGCCACCCCGTATCTCCCATTCTTCCATACCCAAAACTTCACTTTTCATCCTTTCCAAATGCATCCTTTCGTCAGAGGCGAATCTTCCCCAAGCTTCAGAAGAAGCAATATCCCTCAGTTTTTCCGCTTGAATAGCTAAATCCTGAATTCCCTCTCCCTCACCTACTACAGCCCACTCAAAGAATCCTTTTGTACCAAGCACACTCATCATCAATCGAATCTTGAGGTCTCTAAGAAAAGTTCTAATGACACTCTCACGTTTAACCCCTAACTCTTCAATTTTCTTGGACCAGAATTCGGCATGTTTCTCCTCTTCATCGCTGATCCGAACCAAAATCCGCTTAATTCTTTCATCCCTAGCCCTCTTAGCAAGCATCCTATAACCCTTAATCTGCATCAGTTTGTGTGCATGAATCTTCTTTACCGCATTAAGAAGATTTTTCTTTTCCTTATCTTTTAACCTATTCATTAATATCTTCTCACATAAATAATCCTAAACTATATTTAAAAATACTAACACTATATTATTTTAATTGGAGAGTTTAGTAGTGGATAATGCAACGGCGAGTTATGTCCCTACAGGTATTCCAGGCGTAGATACAATCCTCGCTGGGAAGGGT
>CAZHYI010000168.1:0-3504 GCA_964536595.1 uncultured Candidatus Bathyarchaeia archaeon | reverse complement strand
GCATCAAACCAGCTTATTGCACCACAATTTGCATAACGCTGAGGAGTAATGACGCACACATGTGAAGGAGCAAACGACTGACATAAGGTACATCCATAAAACATATCTACCTCCTCATCCTTAAGTCCCCTTGCCCTTGCGTCACGTTCCTCATAAATTTTTAAGGCTTCTTGATACATCTCCTTGATTTTCTCAGGGTTGGTTATAAAAGTCACTTGCATCTTTTCAATGATCGGTAATTCACTCTTAAACAGTCTAATTAGAACTTTCCCTATATACTCAAATGAGTCCAGTCCTTTTTGAAATGATTTTTTACTCAGCCTTAACCAAATATCGTAGCGTTGGTTCAAATGCATGAACCCTTCAATGTAATTGCAATATTCATGAATACGCCTTTCAATGACAGCTTCAAGATCCTTTTCTAGCTGAGGACCCGCAACTTCAACAAGTATACCGAATGGGTAGCTTTTGCCTTCCTCAAGTTCTTTTAAGTCCGACCCAATAATTATTACTTTTCCATCCTCGATTTCTTCAGGCTTTCTGACTCTTGTCAACTCAAACTTTTCCTTGATTTTTGGTCCGCCAAGCTCCACGTACATTTGTTTTCTTCTTACTCTTTCACCTTCATAGATTACACCTACATCAACCGGTATATCTTCGAACATAGACATTTCCTACTCTCCCCCCTTTACAATTTTTCCATGATTACTTTAAGATTTTCTCTCCATTTTTCCTTCGAAAGATTCGGGAAAGACCAACTAGCATGTGGTTGATAAACATTATCTAAAGTTATTACTTTAAGGTATGGCGCGTAATGCTTTAAGCCCGAAAGGATAAGCCATTCAAAATAGTACTGCATACCTACAACTAAAACTAAGTCATATTGCCCTTCCCCGTCGAGCCCCTTCCATTGAGAGTCGACAAGTCTACTTCCAATGTTAACTGCAGGCATATATGCAGCTGGCTTAAAGCCTCGTTTAAGGAATTCACCCACTATATGCGCAGTTACCACAACAGGTATATTCGTTTTTTTAGCGAAGCGAATCAAATAATCAATAAGTTTTTCTTCCCCCAAATCTATTTCAACAGTCCTATGACCAACTATCAACAATGGCCTTTTAGCTCTATGAATCATGGCAACTACTATTTCTGGCTTAGTCATCACAAGAGCCTTTTTGGGTCCAGGAATCTCAGCGGTTTGCCATGGTTCAGTCATACTCAACTTTTATTCCTCCTTTCTCTTACGTATTAACCTAGGTAGCAATGTGGGATCTGGAATAGCTTTTTCTTTCCATCCTTTTTCTTCAAGAATTTTGATTATCTCATCTTTCATGGTTATCGGTATATCTGCAAGCGTACGTACAAAGAGGTGAATGTCTTCAGGCATAGTTCCGAAAAGTCGTTTATGCAAATCGATGTAATGCGTAAGTTTTATCGCTCTTCCTCTTGTTGTGTCGTTAGGTCTCATACATAACTTAGCTATCATCACCATCGCCTCTTCCTTTGTTTCAGCTGCATAGAATAAATGTTCAGGAGTAGGACCAACATATACTTTTTCACCTGTTCTTGCATCATAAACATACCAGTCCTCTTCCTTATCCGCCCTTCCCAGCAGCATACGCCTGTATTTTATACCGTGTGGGCCGACAACTACTGGAACACCTAATCGCCAGAAGCCGCTGGCTATTGAAGCAGCTTTCTGAGACATAGCTCCCCACGCAACTCCAACTGCACCAACACGGTTAAGCACATAATCAGCTATTTCCTCGTAGTTTCCCATTAGCTTTCTTTTCGCAAATATACTTGCAATTTTGATAGCTGCTCCAGCAATATGTGGATTTGAGACGCATGAACCAACATTTAGCAATCCTCCAGCATCAAAATATCCCGGAAATATTTCATAAGGAGTTTTTCCTTCCTCGTCTTTATAAGTACCTGCAGACATAGCGGCGCATCCGGAAGTAACCACAATGTAACGTCTCTTCGCGAACTCCATAGCCATTTCAGCTATTTCTCTCCCTCCTTTCGGATAGTTCGCGCATCCTACAAAAGCTACAACTCCAGGAATTTCACCTAAAACTATGGGGCCTCCAACTTCACGGATCTCTGTATCTCGGATAGCTCCTCTTCCGGCTCTAACTTTGAATGTTTCACTCTTCATTTTCTTTTCGGCTGCTTTTACTATAAAACTATGAATCGGTAGATC
The DNA here is from genome assembly GCA_964536595.1 of uncultured Candidatus Bathyarchaeia archaeon. Lineage (GTDB taxonomy): Archaea > Thermoproteota > Bathyarchaeia > Bathyarchaeales > B24-2 > CAZHYI01. The sequence goes on along the minus strand of CAZHYI010000168.1, from coordinate 1,298 downwards.
TTCTGGACACGCATGTTCACACCTTATACATCCTATACAGTCATCATAAATTTCATTCAGTTTATCTAAGTTTCCATCAGCGGCCATTTTCATGGCTTCAGGAATCGGCAAGTTATTTGGACATGCCCTTATACATCGATAACATTGTCTACAACGCTTTGCTCCCTCGATGACATCACTGACTTCCGGTATCACCTTAAACTTCTTTCTTTTAAGAGTAACTCTCAAGGCGACCTTAACAGCGACTTCACCAACTTTTTCTGGATCAAGAATGAGTACACCTGGAACCTTCCCATTGACTAGATCATCAACTATTTTATCGGGATCATCATGTGTTCTATCCTCGAGACCTTGACAGTTCTTTTCACTAGCGGCGATTAAGGGAGCCTTAACTTTTTCAGCCTCTAGAAGTATGTCTGTTCGAATACATTGTTCATCAACAACCACGACGTCTGGAACTCCGCTTCTAACAAAGCGAAGTTGCCAAGAAATCGGTCCTACAATTTTCGCTTTAGGATTATACCTTGTAACATCATGTGCTGTGCAACATAATCCGCAAACTTCAACTTCATTTAGTAAACCGTTTTCTGTCAAATAGTCTACAATGCCTACTGCTGGTGGAACGTTATGACCTATACATAAAATGACGGGTTTGTTTATATCCACGACCCCAAAACCCAAGTCTATAAGCGGAGCTTCCGGGTCAGCCTTCGGAAAGCCATAAGCTGAAATTTGCGCTAGATCTGCAACTTCCATTCCAACTTGATCTATCATTCCTGCATGGAAAACCTTAGATTCAAAGTCGAGATTGCTACCTTCCTGCCCAGTATGAGTTATTGAAAGCAAATGAGTAAGCTGATTTTCAAGATAGTTGAGAACTACCTCGAGATCCTCTAGAGTTTTAGGCTTTATTCCGCATACCAGACGAGTTACGGGGGCCTCAACCTCAACATTAACTCCACCGACATCTATTGGGTGGTCACGTCCAAACTTTTCAATTAAATGTTCAACTAAATGTCTTGCATGACCGATGTGGGTCGCTGCTCCTATACAACATGCAAGTAGAACAATTCTTGATTGTTGAGCCGACATATTTAATCCGCAGGCGCCTCGTTTATTTCCTGTTAAATCACATTTACCAAAGGTGCATAGGCAGCATACATCACAGAATGGCATGTAGAAGGGTTTGTAACGCTGAAGTAATTTGAAGTCCCAGTCCCTTAAATCAGTTAATGATGGAAATGGTGTGGGTCCCAGAGGCTCTTCGGCTTCCTCTTCGATTATTCGTCCAATGGAGA
>CAZHYI010000167.1:0-3565 GCA_964536595.1 uncultured Candidatus Bathyarchaeia archaeon | reverse complement strand
ATTTAGCTGAGAAGATAGATAAAGCAACCTTTCCTGGAATGACTGCAAACATCCACTACAATAGACTTGCAGGGTTAGTCATAGCTACTCTGGAGCTCCTAGAGTTCGGTGAAGACTACGCCTCCCAAACCGTAAGCAACGCTAAAGCCCTAGCCAAACACCTCTACAATCTAGGCTTTAATGTTCTTGGAAGAGATTACGGCTTCACCCAATCCCACCAGATAGCTGTGGACGCCTCCATTATCGGCGGAGGCAGGAAAGCATCTCTACTCCTAGAGGAAGCTAACATAATCTGCAACCCAAACCTACTGCCAGGAGACAGCTTAAAGACCATTCATAACCCGAGAGGATTAAGGCTGGGAGTGCAGGAAGTAACACGACTGGGAATGAAAGAGAAAGAAATGAAGTCAATAGCAGAATTCATGAAACGCGTACTGATAGACTCTGAGCCGCCTGAAAGAATCCGTGAAGAAGTAATAGAGTTCCGGAAGGAGTACCAGAAAGTACATTACTGCTTTGAAATGTTATGAAAAATAGTTTCAGGTTTGGATTGCTTAGAAAATAGAAAACCCCAAGCTGAGTCTAAGCCTGCTCAGCTCCAACAAAGCTCAACTCACCACTCAGAACCCACCGAAACTTCCCGTTTGGCCTCCCGAGGGAGGTTACACGGTACGTTTCAATGGATAGTGAGCGGCTTGTTAAGCCCTGTCGGGCTGTTCAAGCATGCTCCTCAGCTTGGGGCTTAAATTGTTAAGTGTTTTTATCTAATAAGCTTTGTGTAAATTTACAATTAAAAGTTTCATAGTCTCTGAATGATTCTTTAAATTTAAATTTACAGAGAGTTGTATATCGGTAATTCTTGAACTCCGCTCTCTTTTTATTAAGACGTTAAATTTGGAAGCGCTCAATAACAATAAGGAGTGGTAGGGTGCTGAGTTATGGGGAAGTTCAGGAAGGACTTAGAGTGCCTTCTTGAGAAGTTAAGTTCATCCTTTGGTAGAGAAGTTACTGAAAATATTAAGAGGTTGAAGGATGTGTTGGTTGATTTAAATAGGAAGAGGCTCGTCAAGATCAATCATTCAGCTATGGAGCTGATATGTGCAGCTGAACTTCTAAGGAAGGGTTACGGCGTAGAGGTTGAGTACCCCTTAGAGAGGAACCTTCTATGCGACCTCTATGGCTGGAAGGGTGACGGTTCACTCATAGTTGAGGTTGAGACTGGATTCGTACCTCCAGATCACGCCCTAGATCCTGTAACCTACAGAAAGGCTAGGATAATCAGTAAGATAGTGAGATACAGTAACTACGCAACCAAGTTTGGTCTAGCCTCTCCACCCTACTACATAATGGATATACCTGAAGTCTTCATTAAGCCTCCACGCTACAGGGATAAGAGAGAGGTTGAGGAGGTTAAAGCACTCTGTGACCTTTACTATAGGAACCCGCCTGTGAGCGTGGAGGAGATCCTTAATTCACGTCTCCATGCAATATTTATTGTTAATGTTGATGATGTTACGGCTAAAGAGGTGGATCCAGTAACCTATCTTGAGAAGGCTTCGAAACTAACCTTCTGAGCAAGACTTTTCTTGGATATGCTCTACCAGCTGCTCCATGGTCTCTACAACGTAATCTATATCTTCCCTACTGACGTCTTTATGCGTAACCATCCTCAGGGAGCTTTTCGTTAGGCTTGTGGTTTTAATTCCCCTTTCTTTAAGCATTTTGACAAGCCTTTCAGCATCCACATTTAGGGCGCTAATATCCACATAGACAATGTTGGTTTGAACCTTACTTAGATCAATCTTTAACCCATCAATCTTCGCTAATCCCTCAGCCAGTCTCCTGGCGTTCTCATGGTCCTCCCTTAACCGATCAATCATCTTCTCAAGCGCAACTATTCCCGCAGCAGCTATGATTCCAGCCTGCCTCATAGTGCCCCCAACCATCGTTCTGAATCTTCTAGCCCTCTTGATGAAGTCGCTGTCACCTACAACTAGAGATCCTACGGGGCAGCATAGCCCCTTCGATAGGCAGAACATTACGGAATCCACATTCCTTGTGAAGGCCTTAACATCAACGCCTAAAGCGACAGCGGCATTAAATATTCTTGCTCCATCAAGATAAAGCCTTAAATTGTGAGCTTCAACCACATCCTTAACAGCCTTTATCTGTTCTGGCGTAACAGCTATCCCCCCAGCCATCATATGCGTATTCTCCATACAGACAAGGGAGGTTTTAGGGAACAATTCAAAATCCGATCTGATAGCGGCCTCAACATCCTCCGGGTCTAGAAAGCCTGAACTGTCATCAATTATATGAGCCATAAGGCCCGCTATAAAGGCCATTGAACCCATCTCGAAGAGGAAGATATGTGAATTTCTACCTAGAATCACCTCTTCACCTGGAGAAGTTTGAGCTAAAAGCGAAACTAAGTTTCCTTGAGTCCCGCTTGTGACGAGGAGAGCGTCCTCCATACCTAACATCTCAGCAGCCATATCTTCAAGCCTATTCACGGTTGGGTCCTCCCCGTAACCATCATTCCCAAGCTTCGCGTGCCGTATAGCCTCCAGCATCTCTTCAGTTGGTAACGTAAATGTGTCACTCCTCAACTCGACTATTCTCATGGGTTACACTTCCATATTGCAGAAGGTTAATTGAGATAAGGAATGTTTTATGCTTTTCCTTGGAAATGAAGAAGCCGCATTCATCATGGAGGATTTAATTTTCAATCTTAACAATTGGAGGCAAATCCCCAATAAGAGCTATTCGGTCACCGATTATTATTAAGGCGCCTAAAATCTCTTCGCAGTTCTCAGCAGTATCGATTCCTGACTTCATAGCCTCCTCTACGGTTCGCCCATTCACTGAATTACAGAGTTTCGTAGCGAAGGCATCGGCCAACGTAGCGTTTCTGGAGACTACGGTTGCAGCGTCAGCTATACCGAAGCTTAATGCATGCCCAACTGTTGCGGAGCTTGTAGCTATTCCGATAGGGTAGAATTCTTCACTAAGTCTGAAGCCGATCCTGTATGATAATGGGCTTTCACCAGCCCCTATAGCCACCGTAAATGCGTATTCACCATCAATCGATATTTCCCCTCCATCCTCCACCAACACACCGTGGGCCCCACTACTCATAGCGGCCTCAACAGCTAAATCAGCGATCGCTCCACCCACAGCAGCCATAGGGCCAACATCCGCAAGGGTTGCTGCTTCACCCATTCTCCTAACTATTAATGGCGCTGTAGACTCTACACTTATAGGCTTCAAGCTCATTAGAAAATCGGGTCTACGCCTAATATAACTCTCCAGCTGCCTTCTATGTTCAATTACAGCGTTCACAGCTTCTCTAAGCGCCTCCTCATCAGTCTTAATAGTGATGCCGCTCTCTTTATAGTTGAAGGTGCACTGGAGAATCGCTTTACTGTTAACTTTAACCTCCTCAGCCTTACTTAAGATATCCTCAAGTTTTATGCTGAACAGCCTCCTACCTAAGCCCTAACCCAATATTGAGTTTTCCTTTAGATAAATCCTAATATTTACTTGTTTAATCCAAATTTTTAAT
>CAZHYI010000166.1:0-3586 GCA_964536595.1 uncultured Candidatus Bathyarchaeia archaeon | reverse complement strand
TGAGACATTATCAAGATATTTAGAGGAAACTCATAGTGATAGGTTCTCTATGGGCTTAATCACATCTAATCCAAACTCATCTATAGCTAAGATAGTTAGGAAATATGGAAATATAGTGGTGCTTGAAGGAAGAGGAAGGAGGGGTCCTTCAGATGAATATAGTGAAACAGGAATTATGGGAGACATATTTGAATTGGGGAGTCTATCGCTCCTCCACATGATAGGGGAGGCATTGAATGAAGGTAGAGAAGTGGATAGAGTTTATGAATTGTTGGAGGAGGAGCTTCCATACATAGGTGAAATGATCGATAGCTATGTGGATTCGCAGCCTTATGAAACGGCTTTGGATATTTTGGAGAGTAGAAGTGACGTATTTCTAGGCGGTAAAGGGACAGCTAATGAAGTTATAAAAATGACTGCCATAAGGCTTTTCCATATAAAGAAGTTTCTTGGTGAAAATGTATATATAGCGAGAGGCGTTAACACTCCTAGACCAAGGGCTGGCGATTTGGAGATTCTCATTTCTTACAGTGGAGAGACCCGTATAGTTCTGAATTGGTGTAGAACATTCAAGAGTTTAGGTGGAGTTGTAATCGCAATAACTGGAAGAAAAAACTCAACCTTAGCTAGGATATCGGATCACAAGATGGTTATTGAAGAGGACGTGAAGCCTGGACAACCTAGAAGATTCTATATGAGAGTTGCCTATCTTCTTAGTCCTCTCCCTGTGAGACTTGCTGAGAGACTCAGCAAGAAGGGCTTAAACCTGCCTGAATATGTTCTTAATTGGTATCATTCGGTTACGGAATGAAATCTTATTCGATTTAGTGGTAGAGGATACTTGAAGGCATTTGCGATAGTGCCAATAAAGAGGCTAGATATGGCGAAGACGAGACTATCTAAGATTCTCAATGATGAAGAACGAGTTAAGCTGACATTGGCTATGTTGAAAGATGTATTGAGGGCTATTAGAGATTCAAAGATAGAGCAGACGTATCTTATCGGAGCGAACAGAGAAGTTGCTGAGATAGCGAAGGAAGAATCCAATGTATTTCTTTGGGATAGGGGGGAAGGATTGGATAAAGCTGTTGAATTAGCTAATGAGATCTGCTGTTCGGATGGTGCTGAAGCAACGATTTTTGTACCTTCAGATCTACCACTCTTAACATCTTGCGACCTAAATAATATTTTGGAGCTTATTCACAAAGGTATACAGGTGGTTATAACACCCTCAAAAAACCTAGGTACGAACATCTTAGCTAGGAAGCCTCCCACAGTAATTCCAACATCATTCGGAGAGAAGAGCTTTAGGAAGCATATTAAGTTAAGTAGGGAGAGAGATGTTAAGTATGAGATTTACAAGTCAAGAAATGTTTTGTTGGATGTAGACTCTATCAACGATCTTCTATACGTGTTAAAAACTGATAAAAATTTAGAAACTAAGAGATTCCTAGAAAACATAAGAATTACAGATAGAATAAAAACTGAAACCATCCTTTTTTAGGTAAGAAGCCGATCGAATCCAATTAAAATTAAAAATAAAGAAAGAAAAGTCACGTTTATGCTTCAACTAGCGTCTCTGTGCTTCTAACTCCCTCAATAGAGTTTATCTCTTCAGTTACTGCTCTGATAGATCGGTAATCCTCCACCTCCAGAAAGATCGCTATGTCGAATCTTCCATAAGTGAAAAATGCCTTTCTAACACTTTGTATAGTTTTAATTTTCTTTAGAATCAAATCTGCTTTTGTGGGTACGGCTTTAATCAAAACACAAGCGTTCAACATTTATCTTTTCCCTCCCTCTTAATCTCAATTAGCGTCTCCGTGAATACTACACCAGCCATTCTACTTATCTTGAGAGCTGATTTCCCTAAAGTAGCCATATCAGTGGCATTAAAATCTACTACGACATCGTATCTTCCTAGAACTGGAAAGACTCTCACTACACCATTAATACTTTTTATTCTATCTACAACCTTACTGAATTCGCCATGTCTAGTTCTAATTAAGATGCAAGCTGACACCATACTCTACACACTAAAAACTATTCTATATTTAATTATTTTAAATTAATGGGTCTCCTTGACAGCCAAGCAACCATCCTTCTTTAGCCTTTTAATGCATCAACAACTACTTTAGCAAGTTCCACTTTATCCTTCATAGACCTCATAATCGTATTTGTAACCACAACTTTAATGCCTAGACTCTCAATTCTGTCTTTTTCTGTTTCATCCCTCCTATCAATAATGAAGACGTCCAGTATATCTTTATAGAGCTTCGCTACCGCAAATGATGAAACTTCCAAACCTAAACCTCTCATCAATTTATCTGCTGGACCCTTAATTGGTGAACCGGCAACGATTGGACTTACACCAACCTTTCTACACCTACTCCTAATGATAGATTCTTTGACTCCTTTAATGGAGAGTATAGTCCCTATACTAACGATGGGGTTGCTTGGGCAGATGATTATTCCCTCAGCATTAAGAATAGATTCAATGACTCCGGGTGCGGGCTTAGTGCTTTCAACACCTGAAAATTTCACATCTAAAACCCTATCTTTTGCTCCCCTCTTCACGAGATACTCTTGAAAGTGGAATTCGCCTTTCTCAGTCACTATTCTAGTTTCAAACCTATCATCAGTCATAGGTATAATCTTAACCTTTAAACCCAGTCTCTCTCGAATCTTATCTACGATTTGGGAGAGGGTTAAACCCTTATTCATTAAGTATGTTCGGTATATGTGAGTGGCGAGATCCCTATCTCCAAGTTTGAACCATGTTTCACATCCGAATAAGCCCAAATTTTCTAGGCAATTGAAGCTGTCGCCCTTAATTCCCCAACCCTTCTCCTCATCAACTATCCCCGCAAGAGTGTATAGTACAATGTCTATGTCCGGCGATATATGTAGCCCATGAAGTTCGATATCGTCGCCAGTGTTAACGATTATTACTAAGTCATCTTCAGGTATGACTTTGATTAACCCTGTGAGAAACCTCGCTGCACCTACTCCGCCAGCAAGAGAAACTATCATATCGGCTCACCCCAATGATCCTTAAAAGCCACCTTACTTAACGGGAATCTCTTAGGTGCAGGAGGATTTTCAGCGGGGTATCCTACAGTTACTAGTGCTTGGGGCTCAACATCCACTGGTATACCTAAAACCTTCCTAACCTCTTCTTTACAGAATAAGGGAGCGCAGTGCCAACAGGCACCTAAACCATAAACGCTTGCTGCTAGAAGTAGATTCTGTATAGCAGCTGATAAGCTTTGGGTAGCCATCGTCCATTCGCATTTCTGCCTCCTAGAATCGGGATATCTGTCCATATCCTCAAGTGAGACGCAGGCAATAATAATTATAGGCGATTCGGCGAAGCGCTTTATGGACTCTTCTCTCAATTTAAGCCTCTCACTAACAGGAATCCCATCCCGTTCGAGGTCTATCATCCATCTATCAGCCATAGCTTTACTAAGCTCAACTTTAGTTTCAAAATCTTCAATGATGATGAAACGCCAAGGCTGAGAGTTGTGAGCTGACGGAGCCCATATGGCAGCTTCAATTAAACATTTAATCATTTTGATCTCGA
>CAZHYI010000165.1:0-3588 GCA_964536595.1 uncultured Candidatus Bathyarchaeia archaeon | reverse complement strand
GTAGGGTACGCTGGGCGCTATGTGATGGTCTGTGGAGATTATGTATCCTCCTCCAGGCAGTAAGTGCTTGAGCTTCCATGAGAGCTCCTCATCTATAGCCTTAGGCCCCCTTATAAGCGATTCTAGACTGATATTGCCGAAGAGCACAATCTTGTCTCCATACTTCTCTCTCAAGGAGACCGCGTCCACTCCAGCCCGCACCTCTAATGGTAAGAAACCGTTCACGCCGCCCTCAAGCCAGAGGGGTATAAGCGAGGTTATGTCCCCGTCTGAATCAACTATAGCTACATCCACACCCTTCCTTCTGAAGTACCCAGTCACCTTCCTGTAGTATGGAACCATAACCTCCCTGAAGGTTTTCGGCGATATCATGGGGCCATTCTTGTATGCCATATCCTCCCAGATCCCCAAGTAATCGACTTGGAGTTCAAGCGCCCTCTTCGCCATCTTTATTATGAAGTCTGACCAGAAATCGAACATGCGGTGTAGGAGAGGCTTATCTACAACGAATGCTCGGAGAAGATTCTTTAGACCCATCATCCATCTACCGAAACCGAAGAAGCCAGGGAAACCCCAACCTATCGGGAACTTTCCCTCCTCCACAGCGGCCTTTATTCTTCTCTCTAGATCCTCAGCGTACCTCCTAGGGTCTTCAGGGTCAAACTTCTCCTTAATCGCCTCAAAATCCTCCCTAGTCTTAACTTTAAAGTCTAAGAATTGGGGGACGGAAGCCCAGTCCTTACGTATCTTCATCTTGATGCCCCAAGAATCAGTTATTATTATCCAATCTCCACCATCCTCCAGAATTTCTGTTGGGAACATGGGGCTGAAGTCTGTCTGGTAGAAGTGGCTTCCACTATTCCACGGCGGCATCATATCCAACTCGAAGTAGTCGCAGATAGCTCTATAATCCAAGTAGTCTTCAGCTGAATCCAAAGGATCCCACGTAGTCTTACGCCTCAAATCTACCTTAAGACCTTCCTTCATCCATCTATCTATAGTGTTAGGCCAGAACTGGAGTGCGTGAGGAGCTCTATCCGGCTCTTCAAAGTGAATAGCCCTAATGAATCGTTCTCTCCCCAACAAGACAACTCACAGAAATAATTGAAGCTTTAAGGGTTTAAATAGACTTCTGAAAGTTAAATAGTAAAGCTTTTGAATTCTCCATCAATTCAGTTTACCTAACTAATAATGAGAGGGAACGCTGCATGCATAAGGAATCTTTAAGTCCATTAGTATATACGCCTGGACGTAAACCACACCTAAAGAAGGGAAGGGGCTTCAGTAAAAAAGAAATTCAGGAGGCAGGTCTATCACTTATGGAAGCGAAGAAGCTAGGCATTTACATCGATCCAAGAAGGAAGAGCAGTTGGCCATCCAATGTTGAGGCTTTAAAGAAGATAGTAGAGTTGATGAAGAAGCCCGAAGAATCAAAAGAGAAAGTGAAGAAGGGCTGAGAGAGGCATTTTACTTTTTACGCCCTATAACCTTCCCGTACTTCTCAACTATTTTTCGTTTAATATTGGTGGAGCTATCTATATCTTCATTTAGGAATTTCCCTATCTTAACAACCTCTATTGGAAGTGCCCTCTCCTCAATCACCCTCTTAACTTCAGCCTCAATGCCGTCCTGATCGTAACCCACAGCCACGACGTCAGGCTTAACGCTTTCAAGAACCTTCCCCATATCCATCTCCTCAAAACCCAGAATAGCCTCATCAACCACTTTGAGAGCCTCAACTAAAGCTCTACGGTTCTCCTCAGAAATTATGGGTTTTACGCCTTTCATTCTCTGCACTGTTGAGTCTCTAGCAACAACAACTATCAGCTTGGAATCTTTTCCACCGGCCCGCTTCGCTTCTTCAAGAAACTTTACGTGGCCTAAATGGAGGAGGTCGAATACCCCTGAAGCTAGAACCACTCTTTGCTTCTTCATTTTTCTTCACCACTCGAACTCAACTAAACCTAAAAGTCTGAGGGCGTCTAGGAGCCCCTCAGAGTATGATACTGAGGCTAAGCTAACATCCAGTCTTCCTTCTGATCTATAAAACTCAGCGTCTCTTAAATATTGCTTCGCAAGCTCTATCACATACCTAACCTTTTCATCCACCCTAGATCTCACTCCAGAAGCCTCAAGATGCTCTATCACCTCAGCGCATTTCCGAATGTACTTAACAACCAACTCCTCCATTTAACCATGCTCCTTCCTCAAGACTTCTTCAGGAGCCTTTGCTAGAGCAACTAAAGCCTCAGCCTCAACAAAATGTAATTTACCCGGAATTACAAGTGAGTGTGGGGGAGGGCCGAAATCAAAATCTATAAGCCTCTCAATAATATCCGCCTTCACTACCGGCTCTGCTGAACCAGCCCTCGCTACACCAACTGCTAAACTGCACCCTGAAAGAATACCCTTTTTCTTCCTCTTTTCAATCTCCATCAAGTACTTTAATCCCTCATTAACAGTCATGTATAGCTCTTCCTCAACAATAATGTCTAGTAGACAAAGGGTATGCAGACCTAACATCTTATTATCAGCTATAACTCTGTAGGGCGTCTCAGATAACATTCTCCTTTCCGGAAAGGGTATTGTTACACATCTACCGAACTTGTAGCTTTGAAGCCCCGACAACCCAATCACAGCAGATAAGATTGATGGAGCGTGAACTATACGGGTCTTTATGCCCTTCCTTTCAGCACGGATCCTCAGATCGACATGTGTAGTAGCGATCATTGGATCACCTGGAACTAGAAGAGCCGCTTTACCGCTTGAAGCAGCCTTCAGAACAATTTCCCCACCATAATCCTCAAGATCTCTCCTTGAGAGTTTATGAAGTTCCTTCCCGCAGATCCTTTCGAGGGAGTTCAGATTTAATCCAGCCATCAAGCTCGTGTATAGCTCAACAAAAACCTTATCTGAGGATTTGATTTCCTCAATGCCCTTAATTGATAGGTCTCTCTCATCATGGAGGCCCATACCTACAAAGACCAGCTCCCCCATAACCATTCACACTTGAAATAAGAGTAAGATTTATTCATTAAAAACCTTCATAAATAAGGAGATTGAAAAATTTAAATGTGGGCCCGTAGCTCAGCAAGGGAGAGCGGCGGGCTCTTAAGCCCAACCTAAGTTGCTGAGACACCCGTAGGTCGCGGGTTCAATTCCCGCCGGGCCCGCCAATACCTTTATCTTCTTAAGTGGGCATTCCTTAAAGGTTAGAGTTCAGGAAGACTAGAGATTTGGGGTGTAGAGGAACCGTAAATGAGTAGTATGCTTGAGATGCTTGAGGGCTTCGCTTTGAGTGTGAGGAGGGCTGTTTTACCGCTTCTAGGCGACGCGTTGTCAGCGAGAACTGTGGGTAGAGGTGCAGGTGGAGATCGTACAAGGCTGATTGATGCAAGGGCTGAAAGTGCGATACTAGATGAGATTGAGCGTATCGGTCTTTCATGCACAATTATAAGTGAAGAGGCTGGAACATTAAGGGTTGGGCAGAACCCGGAGGAAAACTACCTAATTATTGATCCTCTAGATGGAACTACGAACGCGCTTCACGGAATACCTTTCATTGCCACCTCTATAGCTGTCGCTACA
>CAZHYI010000164.1:0-3594 GCA_964536595.1 uncultured Candidatus Bathyarchaeia archaeon | reverse complement strand
GTATCGGGTTGTACAGGAGTGTGGGTTACGTATTCTCAACGGTTTCCATTCCAGAATTCGTTAAGGCTTGCGACGACGTGGTTGTTGCATTAATGATAGAGAAGAAATCGGCCGTTGAGAATTTGGAGGAGATTCTATCGGTTGATGGAGTCGACATGGTTCAGTTCGGCCCGGCAGACTACTCTTTAAGTATAGGTCTTCCCGGAGAACTTAACCATCCAAAAGTGAGGGAGGCTGAACTTAAAACCATCAAGACAGCGTTAAGGATGGGTGTAACTCCAAGGGCTGAGATAGAGAGCCCAGAGGAGGCTGAGAGATACATCGAGTTAGGGGTGCGAGACTTCTGTATCGGGACAGACATGAGCATACTTTATAACTGGTGCCGCGAAAACGGCGGAGAACTGAGAAGAATCCTATCGAAGGTTTGAAGCACATCGAGAAACTAGAGTAACATCACAAACTAATCTTCCATATCTCCACCTTGAATGGCTGGAAACACTTCCACCCTAACTTTGTATCCGTCCTTAAGCTTCAGTTTCCCTCTGAGATAGACTGGAGAGATGATCTCTATAACAGAGATGTCGTAGTGCGTTCTCATAGCCACAACTACAGCCCCCTCATATTTATTCTCTATGATAGCTGGGTAGCACTTCCCCCCACCGAATGTCCGCCCCTCATTCTTAAAGCCGCTGATTTCAATCGCTGGGAAAGTATCCATCTCCCTCCGAAGTTTTAAGTCGTACTCCGAAACTATTTTAAGGTTAAGTGTGCCGGGGTAAGGATCGAAACCCAACTTCTCAATGAACTGTTTACGATAGAAGTCCTTCGACACGTAGTATGCGCCCTCCCCCAATCCACTGAACACCTGCCCCTCCAAAGTAATTGAGGGTGGAGCCTTACCCTCCAGAATCTTAGATAGTGTGAAGTATATCCTTTTCAATTCTGAAATCCCCTTCTGAGTAGCTTCAATGAGGCATCCATCCTTAGTAATCTCTCTCCTTATTAAACCTAGCTTTTCAAGCTCTATGAGCTGCCTCGAAGCTGACTGCTGAGAGATTCCCATACGTTCAGCAAGATATTCAGTAGAGGTCTTGATAACTCTGTGACATATGCCCATCTCCGCCAACTTCAGGAGAGGAAAGAGAAAACGCCACCTCTTAGCGTCCAGATTAGACTTCGACATGGAAATGTGTCTCCCTATCTATTCTCTACCTAAGTGGATCCTCCTCTAATAAAAATTATTTCCGCAGTCCCGAAACGACTTTGGATCTAAGGAGTTACTTACGAATTTTTTATGAAAGACTCTCTTACGTTCCACTCTCGAATGACTTCAAGTACTCTAACTGCTGAGGAGTTAAACTATCAATCTCAATGTTCATTGTCTCCAACTTCAATCTAGCAACTTCCATATCCTGATCCCTAGATACATCATAAACTTTAGGCTCCAACTTCTCATGATTCTCCAGTATATATAGTATGGACATGAATTGGTTTGCGAAACTCATATCTATAACTTCTGAAGGATGCCCTTCAGCAGCTGCAAGATTGACAAGTCTACCTTCAGCGATTAAATAGAGCCGTCTACCATTCGGCAATGTATACTCAACATTATTGGGTCGCATAACCCTCTTCTTGACAGCTATCTCCTCCAAATCTGAGACTGAAACCTCCACATTAAAGTGGCCAGCATTGGCCAGTATGGCGCCATCCTTCATCAACATCATATGCTCCTTAGTTATCACATCCCTACATCCAGTAGCCGTGATGAATATGTCCCCAACCTTAGCCGCCTCCTTCATTGTCATAACGCTATACCCTTCCATAACAGCCTTTAGAGCCCTAATAGGATCCACTTCACATACTATCACGTTGGCGCCTAAACCCTTAGCCCTGAGCGCTATACCTCTTCCACAATGCCCGTAACCAGCAACAACCAGCTTCTTTCCAGCTATAAGAATATTTGTAGATCGCAATATCCCATCTAAAGACGATTGACCAGTCCCGTAGACATTGTCGAAATCCCATTTTGTCTCAGCATTGTTAACCGCTATTATAGGATACTTGAGTTTACCTGCCCTCTCAAGAGCTTTTATACGATGAACACCTGTAGTAGTCTCCTCTGTGCCACCAATAACATCTCCTATTAGGTCTTGCCTCTCCTTATGTAAAGTGAACACTAAATCCGCACCATCATCAATAGTTATATTCGGTTTTGCTGATATGACTTGGTTGATGCACCAGTAATACTCCTCTGTTGTCTGTCCTCTCCACCCGAATACTCTGACGCCCTCCACCGCCAAAGCAGCTGCCACATCATCTTGAGTGGATAGCGGATTGCAGCTGCACCAAGCTGTTTCAGCACCTGCAGCTATCAATGTTCTTACAAGAACACCTGTCTCCTTAGTTATGTGGAGGCAACCTCCTATCCTTATGCCTTCCAGCGGCTTACTTTTGGAGTATTTCTCCCTTATCCTCTTAAGCACAGGCATTCTAGACTCAGCCCACTCAATCTTAAGTAAACCTTGATCAGCCAGCCCTACATCCTTAACTTTATACTTCATAGATCAATCACCCTAACAACTCCATATTTACCATTCCTTTTCTATTTTAAGGCGAGCAATTAAGCTTTAAGACAGCCTAAGTAACTTATAAAGAAGCTTTAAATCAACCTCTTAACTTCTCTCTTTTCAGACCTAAAATGGAAGATTGAGGCGTAAAGTTTGAAGCTGATATACTTGGTGCTGGATGGAGCTGCAGATAGGCTTAATGGCCCAACGCCTCTAGAGGAAGCTGAAACTGAAGGGCTGGATGAATTATGTAGATACGCTAAGTTCGGCCTTCAATATTCAATAGGTGAAGGAATAGCTCCAGAAAGCGATGTGGCAGTATTCTCCATTTTGGGTTATAACCCTCAAAAGGAAAATTACCCTGGTAGGGGACCAATCGAGGCTTTAGGTGTCGGTGTTGAGTTAAGAGGCGGGAAGGAGGTTGCTTTCAGAGGTAATTTTGCAACTGTTGATCCGGAGAGTATGGAGATAATTGATAGGAGGAGTGGACGGGACATCTCAACTCAAGAGGCCCGGGAGCTTTCTGAAGTGTTAAATAACATAAAGTTTGATGTTGAAGACGCGTATGTGAAGGTTATACCGACTTACAAGTACAGAAATGTTGTGATATTTGGTTGCGAATCAGGTCTCTCCGATAAAATAACACATACAGATCCAGCCTATAAACTAGAAAATAAGATCTCTATGGTTGTTAGAGATTTCAGACATAAAATTAAAAGTTCTGTGGCTCTTGACGGCTCCGAAGAGGCTGAAAGAACAGCTCATCTAGTTAACTACTTCACTATGGAGTCTATAAGGCTGCTGGATAGACACCCTGTAAATCTGAAGAGGGAACGTGAAGGTAAACTTAAAGCCAACGCCGTCTTACTGAGGCAGCCGGGAACTCTCATATCGAAGATTAAAAGGATAGATGAGAAGTTCGGCCTCCGTTTTGGATCAATAACTGAGATGCCTGTGGAGAGGGGAGTGGCTAAACTCTTAAGGATGAAGGCTGGTGAAGTCCCCCCTCCATCCTCAAATATACCAC
>CAZHYI010000163.1:0-3614 GCA_964536595.1 uncultured Candidatus Bathyarchaeia archaeon | reverse complement strand
CTTAAGGGTTTAGGGGAGGTTCTCATACTCAACTGCGGTAAATGTGAAGGTCCCTCAGACTTGAGGCATGAGAAATGCAAGGGATGCGTCAAGACTAGATGTGAAATAGCGTCTGAAATTTATGAGAAGATAAAGGGTGAAGTTAAGTCTTCATGGCCAACCATACTCCTCTGCAGGATCTATATGACTTAACCGAATCGTAAAACTTCCTACACTATTACATGTTGGAGGTTAAAGGGGGAAGAATGGTAGAGAGAGAAATGAATTATTTTGAGATGTTAGAGGAGGCTCTGGATAAGCTATACAAGATAGCGTCGGAAGCTAGGAGCAAACTTCTAGATCCAGCTCCTGAGCCTGAAGTGAAGGTTGCAACTGACATGGCCGAGCTTGTTGAGGGGCTGGTTGGGCCTAAAGGTGTAGCTGAGAGCATTAGAGAGCTCAGCGATAAGTTATCTCGGGAGGAGTTAGCCTTCAAGATAGCTGAAGGCATAATCTACGGGAAGTTCGGCCACATGGAGACTGAGGAGGCGCTTGATCAAGCTATACGTACAGCCCTAGCTATACTAACTGAGGGAATAACAGCCGCCCCCCTACAAGGCATATACAAGATAGCTGTAAAGGAGAATTTTGATAGAACTAAGTATTTAGCGATTTATTTTGCGGGCCCGATACGTTCAGCTGGCGGTACAGAGCAGGCCTTAACCCTTGTTATAGGTGACTTTGTGAGGAAGCTTGTTGGGCTTGACAAGTATAAACCGACTGAGGAGGAGATAGGCAGATTCATTGAGGAGTTGAGGCTCTACGAGAGGAATGTTGGGAGGTTCCAGTACCACATATCTAACGGTGAACTAAGGGATGCCCTCCAGTTGTTACCTATAGAGGTTACTGGCGTAGAAACAAATCCTCTGGAGGTCTCATCCTTCCGTAACCTGCCGAGGATCGAGACTAACAGGGTTAGGGGAGGAGCATTAAGGGTCGTTAATGACGGAATAATCGGTCGGGCAGCTAAGGTCTTAAGTATAGTTGAGAAGCTTGGGATTGAGGGTTGGGACTGGCTTGGGAGGATAAGGGAGATAAAACGTGAGAAGACAGCTGGCTTCATGGAGGACGTTATAGCTGGTAGACCAATATTCGCGTTCCCCTCAAGAACTGGCGGGTTCAGGTTAAGGTATGGCAGAGCAAGAAATACAGGCCTCTCCTCAGTCGGGATACACCCAATAACTATGCGTCTACTCGGGGGCTTCCTAGCTTCGGGGACACAGATTAAGATTGAGGGGCCTGGAAAGGCTGGTATAACGCTTCCTGTAGACTCGATTGAGACACCTATTGTTAAGCTTAGGGACGGGTCAGTTGTTAGGGTTAATGAAGAGAACTTCGAGAAGATCAAGGACTCAATTGAGAAGATACTCTTCCTAGGCGACATGTTGGTCAGTTTCGGCGACTTCCTCTACAACAATAAACCCCTAAAGCCCTCAGGAATCAATGAGGAGTGGTGGGTTGAGGAGCTTAAAGAGTCACTAAAACTGGTGAAGAATGATTCCGAATTCAAGTTGGATATTGAGAACTCAAGGCTGGAGGAATTTATAGCTGACCCATACAGTGTGAAGCCTACTCCTGAGGAGGCGTTGAAGCTCTCCGAAAAACTACATATACCACTCCACCCGAAATACACCTATAACTGGGCTAATGTGGAGATTGAGGAGTTAAGGGAGCTTAGGGAGTGGCTGCTGAAGGCTCGGGACGCCCCCTCTAAACGTGAATTGAAGGGGGAATTTGACTCTAAGGTTAAGAGGATTCTTGAGAAGGCGCTTATTCCGCACATGATTGTGGATGGGAAAATTTCTATACGGGATGAGGAGTATGAGGTTTTAAGGTATCTGTTTAAGCTTGATGATGCTGAACTGGAGTTTCCAGATTTACCCTCAACTTTAGTTGTGTTGAGTAAATTTTCAGGAATTAAGCTTGTAAATAAGATGCCTACCTTTATTGGTGCTAGGATGGGTAGGCCTGAGAAGGCTAAAAGGCGGGAGATGAAGCCGCTTGTTCATGTTCTATTCCCGGTTGGGTTGCATGGCGGCTCAAGAAGAGATTTGATTGAAGCGTCCAGAAAGGGAGAAATCTTTATTGAGATTTCGAGGCGTAGATGCCCGAAGTGTGGGGAAGTAACATTTCGGATTTACTGCCTTAAATGTAAAGTGAAGACTAAGCCTGAAAAGATATGCATTCGTTGCCGTAAATCGGTTGATGGGGATTTATGCCCGGTCTGTAAGGCTCCTGCTAGGGCTTATGATGAGAGAAGAATTGATGTAGCTAGCCTGCTTCAGGAAGCTACAGCAAAAGTGAGGTATAAGCCGAAGCTCCTTAAGGGCGTTAAGGGATTAACGAATGAGGGGAAGGTATGTGAGGCTCTGGAGAAGGGGGTTCTCAGAGCTAAGTATGACCTTTCAGTCTTTAAGGATGGAACTTTAAGGTTCGATGCAACAAACGCTCCCTTAACGCACTTTAAGCCCTCAGAGATAGGGGTGTCTGTAGATAGGCTTAAGGCTTTGGGGTATGAGTTTGACTGGAGAGGAAAGCCGTTAGAGAGTGAGGATGATCTCTGCGAACTCAAGATCCAGGACATAATAATACCGAGGTCTTGCGCCGAGTATCTCCTTAAGGTCGCTAACTTCATAGATGATCTTTTGGAGTATTTTTATGGGTTGCCCAGATTCTATAATGCCCAGCGTATAGAGGATCTTGTGGGGCATCTAGTTATAGGTTTGGCTCCTCACACTTCAGTCGGGGTTCTTGGTAGAATAATAGGATTCACGAATCTCAGTGTCTGTTACGCTCATCCCTTCTGGCACTCAGCTAAGAGGAGGGACTGTGACGGCGATGAGGACGCCATAATGCTTGCTCTAGACACTTTGATAAACTTCTCTAGGACGTATCTTCCCAGCCAGATAGGGGGAATAATGGATGCCCCGCTCTTCCTAATATCCAAGATAAACCCTATTGAGCTGCAGCGTCA
The DNA here is from genome assembly GCA_964536595.1 of uncultured Candidatus Bathyarchaeia archaeon. GTDB lineage: Archaea > Thermoproteota > Bathyarchaeia > Bathyarchaeales > B24-2 > CAZHYI01. Next base: position 601 of record CAZHYI010000163.1, on the reverse strand, counting down.
AGCCCACAACTTCGACATAGCTTCTTCATATCCACTACAGTTCTATTATAGGACGTGGGAGGAGGCTCAACCGAAATCTGTTCTTAACCTCATCGAGACAGTTGGGCATCACCTAGAGAGGAATAGTCAGCCATATAGCTTCGGCTTCACTACGCCAGTAAGCTCCATACTGGCGGGGGTGGTTGAGAGCGCATATAAGAAGTTTAAGAGGATGGTTGATAAACTTGACAGTCAACTCTCCCTAGCTGAGAAGATTTCAGCTGTAGATGTGGAGGTGGTGGCTAGAAATGTGCTTACAACGCATTTTATGAGGGATGTGGCGGGCAATCTTAGGGCATTCACGACTCAGAGTTTGCGCTGTAGACGCTGTAATAAGCGTTATAGACGCCCGCCCCTAAAGGGGGTATGCCTAGAATGCGGCGAAAAGTTGATCTTGACAGTTAATAGGGGAGGGATTGAGAAGTACCTTAAACACACAAGAAGAATAATTGAGAAGTATCATCTGCCTAAATATTACGCGCAGAGGCTTGAGATGATTGAGGAGGAGGTTAGGCTCCTATTTGAGGGTGAAGGTAAGAGGCAGGTGAGGCTCTCAGACTTC
>CAZHYI010000162.1:0-3634 GCA_964536595.1 uncultured Candidatus Bathyarchaeia archaeon | reverse complement strand
GAGGGGTGATTTAAATGCCTGAAGTTATTTGTGAAAATTGTAAAAAGAAAATATCTTATGGGGTGACGCCTCCGTACCGATGCCCGTATTGTGGGCATGGATTGAGGATCTCTAAATAAATTTTAGTGTTTCATTTATGACTGCGACTTTTCTATCCAGCCTCTATAACGGTTAGGGTGTAAACGTTATCGGTCAAATCAGCTTCCCACAGAACCTTTGTTACTTCCACGTGTAGTTTGTATGGTCCGATAACTTCAGGAATCCACTCGAAATTCACGTTGGTTTTTGTATCAGCTGGTAGAGTCAGTTGTTGGGTTGCTATGGGGTATTTCTCTTCATTTATGGTGTAGCTGACGCAGATCCAGAAGGTTTCTGTACTTCCCCCTTCATTTTCAATTTCCACTGCTATTCCAACCTCATAATTGTAGGTTACATTTGTGATTGCTATATTGTGGGTTATGGATGTTAGGAAGTATAATCCATCCTCTCTATCATCGATATACTCTCCATAATCGTACTCTCCGTTTCTGTTATAGTCAACCCAAATATCGAAGTTGCCTGCATGGTTAACGCTCCATAGATATGTGCTTGGGATTCGTCCAACCTCATCGGTTGTTACAGTAACTACAGCTATAGCGTTCTCTACTACTGGTTTAGAGCCGTCAGGTATGAGATATACGTCCATCGTTTTTGAGGGCGTGAAGTACGCCCCCACTATATACACATCCTCAAACATCTTGAAGGTGCAGTTTGTTTCACTATGCTTTCCATGTTTCGCTTCAACCTTTTTTAGGAATGGATTTGTGCATCTGCATATCCAGTTACGCTGTTCTTCACTGATCTTTTCAGCATTTTCACAGGAGTGTATATACATAAAGTTATTGTCACCCCAACGAAGGTACCCTAACTTACTGCCGCATAATGGGCATTTTGTGAGTGAGTGGCTAAGTTCCTTTCTATAGTTCTCACATGTGCTATTTGGGCATGTTTTAAAGCAATGTTCATCCCTCTGTAACGCGCTAGTAGCACCTTCATAATCCAGAAGTAGATGCCCTAACTCATGCTTCAAAAAATTAATGCAGAAGTTACCAAACCTATCTTTCGAAACTATTATTCCTAGTCCAGGATTATCCTTGTATTTCGGGTAGTCGTTTGGTCTTACAGCTAACCCGCCACTCAGCCCCTCAAAACCCTCCACATAATAGACATTAACGCAGCACTCCTTTCTGTTTTGCCTTAAAAGATCAACGATGTCGTTCGGCAATCGGTTATCATTAGCTATTTTTCCATAGATGCCGCCTTTACTGCTATCTATGGGGCTAGGTAGCCATCCAGGATCCTTTGTTTGTTTAGGTTTCCAGTCGATTATTTTGAATCCGTTCTTTTCATCCCACTCTATCTCCACATTCATGCACTCTGTATTCTTAAAGTTCTTCTTTAACTGCTCAATATGCTTCTTAACCTCTTCCTTTGTAATAACAGGTCCAGTCTTATTCTTCAGCACATTTATGTTTAGACATAACTTCTTTGTGCATACCTTCGTGAAGACTATTGGTGCTGGGGCTTCAGGCTCAATACTGATCAGTTCCCCATCAGTATCCTCAATCCAACCGTAAGTTACACTTATAGTAGTATTCCCGACGCCGACCGGGCTAAATGTGATTTTAGCCACCTCAACGCTTCCCTCCGCTCCCTCCTCAGATCTTTGAGTTATCCATCCACTACTACAGTCCACTTTACCATAGATGGGTGCTGGAAAAGCATCATAGGGATCTCCATCTGTAACATTCAGCAATTGTATAACGCTATTATTGAATGTGAATTCAAGGTAATACTCACTCATCCTTCTACCAGGTGGTACAAAGATATTCACTGATGCCGTGATAGGCTTACATGGCAAGTAGTAATTTACGCTGGGAAGGGTGATTGTTACTGTTGGGAAGAGGATCTGAATTGTCTTATTCACTGAGACTTCATAGAGTGTATCGATTGCGGATAAGGTTAAGTTAGCGATCCCAACTTGACTCGTTGTAAGGTTGATGTAGAAGTGCCCGTTCCTATCATAGGTTATTTGGCTTAATGTTCCCATGTCGCTTGTAACTTTCAGTTTTATCCTTGAAGGCGGAATAAGATTATTGAATATGTCTAAGGGAGAAATAATTATTTCTGATGTGTTTTTAGGATCCTCCTCCCTAGGGTTGGAAGCGTAAACATTAAGGGTGCATATAGAGCAAGCTTCAAATGTGACGGTGGTGTTCTCACTAATCTTTGTTACCAGATCTGTAACTATAATTAAGGCTTCTCCCGCAAAGACGGTGCCTACATAGGCGACGTATGTTCCATTCCCTAAGTCTGACGGTATGAACGTTTCTTTATGATCAAGAAACATTGATAAACCTAAAATGAGGCTTGCTCCCGCTAATGGAGAGCCTTGATCATCCAAAGCAGTAACTGTTACTTTAGATTTATCTTCACCATTAGCAAGGTGGGGGCTGGTGGCTGAAATCTTGAGGGAATGAACCTTCACTCCAAAAGCGTAAACCTCGCCACTAAGTGAACCAACGAAAACCTTACCATCCGCCACCGCAGGGGAAGAAATCACAGCTTCACCAGTATCGTAGCTCCAGACTGGTACGCCCGTTGTTGCATTTAGGCAGTAAAGTTTGCCATCATTTGAACCAATAAAGACCTTCCCGTCAGCCACAGCTGGAGAGGACCAGACTTCACCACCAGTCAAGTAACTCCAGATTAGGCTTCCTGTGCTTCCATTTAAGCAGTATACTCTATGATCAAGCGAGCCAACATATACCTTGCCTTCGAAGATGAAGGCTGGTGAAGACTCTACTGCGCCTTCAGTTCTATAGGACCAGATCAAGTCGCCGTTAGTCTCATTTAGGCAGTAGATCTTCCCATCACTAGCGTCAACATAGACTCTACCATCAGAAACCGCCGGGGAGGAACGTATAGAGGCTCCAACAAAGAAACTCCAGATCGGTGAGCCTGTAACTAAATCTAAACAGTAGACTTTACCATCGCTGGAGCCCACAAAGACTCGGTTATCAGCTATCGCTGGAGAGGAGTGAATAGGCCCCTCCGTCCTGTAACTCCAGACTAAAGTTCCGTCTTGAGCGTTTAGGCAGTAAACCCTCTGATTCTCGGAGCTGAATACAACGCGATACCTATAAACTGCTGGGGAACTTGATACTCTACCCATCGTTTGGTAACTCCACCTAAAGGAACCCGAAGCCTTGTCTAAGCAGTAAAGCTTACCATCGTTAGAACCTACAAAAACCAATCCTTCAAAAATGGCTGGTGAAGACTCTATGGCCCCCTCAGTTGTAAAACTCCAAACTACAGCTCCACTATTCTGGTCTAAACAGTATAATTTGAAGTTATCTGAACCTACAAAAACCAATCTTTCATCCACAGCCGGCGAAGACCTCACCGCACCTCCAATCTTTAAGCTCCACAAAGTACTATTTGTACTCGGCGTAGGCGAATACGAATATCCTGAACGTTCAGGGTATCTCTGAAACATCGGCCACGGAAAAAGAACGTTCATTAATGGAGGCGGCCTTATCGGTGTCGCTGTCGGTGAGGGTGAAGGGGTCAGTGTTGCTGTGGGTGACGGCGA
>CAZHYI010000161.1:0-3648 GCA_964536595.1 uncultured Candidatus Bathyarchaeia archaeon | reverse complement strand
GCTTAAATTATTAATTGTCATATTTATTTCCTTCACAATCTCAAACTTAAAGGAGAAATTGAAGGGATCAATAACTGAGACGTGATCGTCAAAATTTAATTCGTAATTCGCAGTGAAGGTTCGAGTTTCATTCGGTTCTAATGGTCGTCTTAATGAGACCTCTACTCTCCGATATTGGAATTCTTCACCCCACCTGATCGTAGAGACTAATTCACCTAGACTATCCATTACCTTCACATTCTTCGAGCTCCTAGGCAGCGTAATGTAGAGTTTCGAAACAGTCGCGTTGATCTTATTAAGAACCTTAAATGTCTCAATCACATTGATTTTACTGAAATGTTCTATTCTGATGTCATACTTTATGTCGCATAGAATCTCCTTTTCTGCTGAAGAGTGGTTGGATGAAGTTGCGGCAGAGAAGATTACGGTTGATGATTCAGAAACAGAAATTATAAATATTATTAATGTGATGAGAACAGTGATTTTTACAGTTTTTCCTTTCAGATAAATCATTCTAGACGCCTTTTCTCAAGGTTTTATTTCTTAGCTAAGGAAATAAACGATTTACTAAAAAATCTTTTGCAAAAGACTTTAAGCTTAAAGCTTACTGGTTAGTAACTATTCACATGCGCATAGAAAATACTGTCTCTATCTAACTGTTTCTTTTCTTCATTTTCTCAGCGAGTTTAAAGTAGTAGTCATCCTCCTTCTTAGAACCGAAACTACGAATACCCTTCTCCTTTAATTGTTTTTGAAGTCTCTCAGCGTATTCACCGCTGATCTCTCCCCGCTTCCTCATATATTCAATTATCTCTTCAGCCTGCTCTTCAGTGTCACATCTCCTCAGAAAATCTATTACGTCAGGGTCGTATCCGCTCAGCTCCTTTGAGTATGACTCCTCTGTCCTCACGGAATCTATTGTAACCTTATATTTTCCCTCTTCAATTTCTCTGTAGAGGTTCGGAAACATCCTCTTAAAAACTTCCTTATCTACCTCCAACCTTATCCTCTCTCATCTTCTTCTTCGTCTACGGAAAGGCCTTCTTGACGGGGATGACCAGTATGGTGACTGATGTAGAATTAAGGAAAGGTTGTTTTTAGTGTTTATCTCCTCTATGGTTTTGTCGGACTTCTCTATTTTTCCATGTCTCCCTATATTCAGCCTTAAACTTCCCCTATACAACGTTGTGTACCCATCGATGATTTCGTATATGTTGTCCTTCTCCACAAGTTTAGCTTGGTCATCCCAGAGAGTTAATAGAACGACTCCGGTTTCATCTCCCACAAGAACTTCAGTTATTTGGTGTTCGGTGCCTTCTCTCCTTGAAAACCATGGTCGAGGTTTACCTATGCTAACGGCCTTAACTATCAAGTTTAAATTTCTCAGACTGGGCTTAAGATCTCCAGTTTTTACATATTTCTCTTCAGGACACAACTCATGACATCTCTTCTTTTACCTTCATTTAACCTACTCTTTCTGAAGATTTAAGTCTTCCTTTAGAACCTTTCCCAAAATCTTCCTGCTCTACATCTATCTCCATCACTATGGGTCCTTTATACCCGCAATCTTTGCATATCCAGTATGACGGTAGTAACCACACGTTTAGGATGGATGTTTGATGTATATTTGTTGAGCCGCATTTGGGACATGCCACTATTGTTTTGCCAGAGTGTTTCAGTCTCTTCATTAACTTAAGAAACTTTTTCAGCATGCTATCACTGTCTCTCTACCGTTCACCGTACCTCTATATTTTCGCTGGGATAACCCATCTCGATCAGAAATTTCCGAACTTTCTCTCTATGGTCTCCTTGAAGCAAAATTTGACTGTTCTTAGCTGTTCCGCCACAAGCACAATACGCTTTAAGTTTCTGTGCAAGTCTGCTTAGATCTATGTCTTTCTCGTCGATTCCTTCTACAATGGTGTTTTTCCTATTCCACTTACCGATTTCCAGTCGAACTCTTATCTTCTGCTGCTCTTTACTTATCTCTCCGCATACACATATCTCTTTTGGAAGCCCACATACCGGACATATCTCAGCCATTATCTACTCTTATACTCCCTTCTTCTTCAAATTATTTTTGGTTAAAGAGAAATATATAAGATTTTCAAAAAATTATCTGTATTACCCGATAATCCCAGAAACAATCTGAAGGTCGCTGCGTCATGCTTCCGAAAGAATTAAGAATCAACCTAAAGAAGGGAGAGAACTTCGTTGTTGAAGGCCCCTCAGTGATTCATGTGCTTTCTGGAAAACTGGATTCTTTAGGCGTAATATTCTCCACTAAAGATCGTATAGTAGTGCCTGAGTTAAAGTCGTTACCCTTCATTGTTGAGGAAGACTGTGAATTAGACATTCGTTTACCCACACAGGATTATTTTGTGAAGGCGTCCGCAAGCATACCTTCAGAGTGGTTCAGCGTTCTAGACAAGATTGCTGAGGGAACTAAACCATTTACAGCCATAATTCTAGGCGATATAGATTCGGGAAAGACTACTTTAACCACATTTTTGGCGAATAAGCTTTTGAGTAGAGGTTTTAAAGTAGCGATTGTTGACGCTGATACTGGACAGAAAGATATAGGTCCACCTGCAACTATAGGCATGAGAATCATGGAGCATCCGACATTGATTCTCTCCACAATTAAGGAGGATAAAGCCATATTTGTAGGGTCAACCAGTCCTTCACGGATCATGGAGAGACACATAGCAGGCGTACTTCTATTGGTTTCAGAAGCGCTTCAACACGGTGCTGAGGCAATCCTCGTGAATACAACGGGCTGGGTTTACGGTAGAGACGCTAGAGAGTTAAAGACAACAATGGTAGCTTCACTGAAACCTAAATATTTAGTAGCCATCCAGAGATCCAATGAGCTTGAGCATTTATTGAAACCGTTTTACTACACCTCAACTGAAATATTTAGACTTTCACCTCCAGAGTATATTCGGTCTAGAAATAGAAACGAACGGAGAAACATACGCACTAAAAAGTTCCGAATGCACCTTTCAGGCAGTAAAACTGTAACTCTCTCTATTGATAAGGTAGGTTTCCATTTTTCATATTTAGGGGCAGGCATACCCGTAGAGGAGGCGTATAAAGAGAATATTAAAGCTGTTATTGGTGAATCACCAGTCTATTGTGAAAAATCTAAAGATTCTCTACTCTTGCTTTTCGATAAGAAGGTGAATCTAAGCGAGAACACTATTTCCGAACTTAAAGGTTTAGCTGAAGATAGGGAGATTAAAATATTAAGTAGTTTAGATATCAAGAATGTTCTATGTGGTTTAATGGATCGGAACTATAATTTTCTGGGATTAGCTGTTCTGGAAGAGGTGGATTTCGAGTCTAGAACGATTAAACTGTTCACTAAAGTTCCTAAATTCAAAATAGCTAGTATTCAAGTTGGATCGATAAAGGTTGATCGAGACGGCGTTGAATTAGGCTGGATCGGTGAATGGTTCCTATAAAACTGACTTTTTCATCTGGAGATCTCGAAATAGTATCTTTCGCCACCCTCTATTTTCGAGGCTATCAGACCCTTCTCCTCAAGCTTAGATACAGCCTCCATCACCAGTTCTGGATCTATACCCATAGAGGCTGAGATGTCGGCTACACTGCATGGTCTACGCTTTAAAAGTTCGTAAATTT
>CAZHYI010000160.1:0-3682 GCA_964536595.1 uncultured Candidatus Bathyarchaeia archaeon | reverse complement strand
AGGGAAAATTTTAACTCTGTTCTCTAGGAAAGGTGCACCATACTACAATAAATCTGGGGCTTACCTGCAAATTGACTTGTCTAAGGAAATTAGGGATGGGCGGCAACTTTTAGATTATATAGTCAAAATTTAAACTCCTCAAGAGTAAAAAGTAGGCTACTCCTTAAAGGTCAATCTGAACCATAGCTTCAAGACTTGAATTCCCATATCGAGAACGTCGCGGCGTAGGGAAACCTTAGTTCCGCTTCTTCTCCGCCAGACTACTGGTATCTCCTTTATCTTGAAGCCCATACGTGACGCTAAAACCAGTACCTCAGTATCCCAGAACCAGTGGTTAGCCTTGACTTTAGGCATTAAGGTGAGGAAGGATTCTCTCCTGAAGGCTTTGAATCCGCATTGATGATCCCGTATAGGCGACTTCAACAATGCTCTAACTAAGAAGTTGTAGATTTTTGAGAGGAGCTTCCTATGGAGACTTCTTTCAGCTACGCTTTGGGGCAGCATTCTCGATCCGGTTGCTAAATCGAAGCCCTCCTTCCGGATGCTATCGATTAGGGGCTTAAGAAACTCAAGGTCAGTTGATAGGTCCACATCCATATAGATAAGTATCTTTCCTCTAGCTATACTGAAGGCTCTATTGAGGGCTCTCCCTCTCCCTAACCGAACACCACTATGGAGATGCCTTACATTCTCAATTTTTCTGGATAACTCCTCCGCCAGTTTATCCGTTCCATCCGTACTTCCATCCTCAGCTATTATTATTTCAAACGACCTCGACACATTCTTCACATAATTAATCGTTTCTGTGACAGCGCGCTCTAACTTATCTGCCTCATTATAGGCTGGAAACACTATAGATATCTCTAAATCTCCTTTCCCGCTCATGTCTAGTCCATTCAGAAGATCCAACTATTAAACCACCTAAGAGCATCCCTGTAACTTATGGAGACTGGATATCCAGATATTACGGGATAGAAGAGTGCGAAGAGTAAACCAGCAGCTATTAGGAAGCCAGTCAATATCCATACACCAAACTTCAGTTTCGGGAGATCTTTCAAGAAATAGGTTAAGATAAGGATTAAGATTGGAACGTTCATGTAGAAATGATAGATGAATAGGCATCTAGTTATCAACATATAAGGAATCCACTGCGAAAAGAACGCAGCCAACAGGAAGACAGCGGCTTTATCCCTACTCTTGAGTGTATCAACGAGAAGGACGAAGACTGCTGCTATACCGAACCACCATATTACTGGATTCCCCATAGCAACTATGGTAGATACCATGCCATCCGCTAAATCGGATATGTGTAGCCATAAAGGCCTTATAATTAGAGGCCATGACCACCATGAAGAGGAGAATGGATGCTCAGCCTTCAGATTTGCGTGGTAACTGTACATGCTCCATTGCCGATTTATCACATCATTTATGTTGTGACCTAAAGTCATGTAGGGTATGAATGTGGAGAGGTAGACTAATCCTCCAAGGATTAAAGCTGCAACAAGAATGGTTACGGGCTTGAGAAACATGCTCCAGAGTCTAACTTTAAGGGGCTCTGTTGAAGTAACTGCTCCTTTAATTAGGATAGCTAATAGTAAAATTATGTTTCCTATGTATCCGTAAATGGCGTACCACTTAACTGAGAATGCTAGAAAGAAGAATACGCTGCCCAGTACGATTTTAGCAATATCTAACTTTCCAGTGGTTAGAAGATTATCATAGTTTAGGAAGAAGAAGATGTGGCCCAGAATTATGAAGAATACAGCGAAGGTATCCACAGTGGCCATTCTACCCATCGTGAAATGTAAAAAGTCAAAAAATAGGAGTATAGAGGAAGTTAAGGCTGCTACTTGAGATTTAAACATTCTATTTGAGAAGAAGTAAAGCAGTGGCAACATCAAAGCTGAGAATAGAACGCCCATAAATCTCCATCCGAATGGATTGAAACCTAGGAGTAGTATGCTTAGGGATAGGATGAGTTTACCGAGCGGTGGGTGAGTCCATTCATAAGGCTCCTCCATATTTAGGTAGTTCTCTGCTGTACGAACATAATAAATCTCATCAAAGTAGGTTTCCGATAGATAGGTGAATGGAAACCTAACCAACTCCTGCTCATCGAAAAGTCTAGCGGCATCTTTCTCCTCACTGTAAATGTTCTTCACCGCTACTTTTTCGCCTGAATTGTCAAGTAAAACTGCCTCATCAATTCTGCCGCCGGAACCATAAAACACCAGTTTCAACCGATCCACAGCCTTCAGTTTAAGATCCACTTGCCTCCAGGAATAGTAGTATCCATCCTTAAACTTCTTGCAAAACTCCCAACTTCCATCCTTATAGGCGTATACTTCAAGGCTTAAAGGTGTATGATCATGAGTCAACAAATACAGTGAATCTACTGTGGTGGGGGAGTACAGTTCCAGATAGACTACGGCGTAGCCGGGTACCCTCCAACCATTAATCGGTGTGTGTTGATATCCAAGATTGAAGGCGGCGACTGTTAAGTAAGCTAAAGTTAAAAACAGAATAGGGAAACCCTTCCTTTTAGTCACGCCTTTGAGACTCCTTAAGATTACCCTCCCCTTCCAGCTCCTTCTCCATAACTAAATAGAAAGAGTATAATGTAACTGTTAAGTTTATAAGCGAAACCGCATAACTCACTAAATCCCCCTTCGGAATGAATACGCCTCTATTCAGAAAGTTCAGTGCGTAGGCTTGATTTATGGTCGCTGTCAATGTGAAGGCGGCGTATACATATAGAAGCTTACGCGTATAAGGTAACGCAATAAGGGATAACGCAATCACTGGAACCAAGTATCTCTCATGCATCCGCGTAAGGAACATGAAGAAGGATAGAAAAATTATGAAGGTGAAATAGCTTACAGCGGAGCCTCTGAGTCGAGGATACTGAGAATCGAGATAAATCACAACTATTAAGATTGATAATGCAAACATCATCCAACCTACTGACTGGTAACTTACGTGAGGAATCACGTTTACTGTATCCTTCTCGAACAGACCGACAAAAGCCCAAACATTAAAGGCGTTCAGAGAGGTGAAGGGATACTCGCCATAACCCCCAAGATACACGTCAAGTAGAAATTTAAGTGGATTTTCACGCCCAAAATAAAGTATGAAGGGGAGACAAACTAGGGTGAAGGTTAGAAATGACTGTAATATTCTTCTTAAGTCTTTTTTCTTAAGGAGTAAATATATGATTATTGGAGAGAACGCGAAGGCTTGAGGTTTAGTGAGCACTGCTAAGGCGAATACGCCTGCCGAGAATTCATACTTCTCCTCAAAAAGCAGCAGTAGAGATGCTACTATGAAAAATATGTATATAGCATCGAACTGCCCCCAGATAGAAGTGTTAAGGATCATAGCTGGATTAAATAGATAATAGACTGTCGCTGTGGATGAGAGATCGCTATTCATTCTCCTCAAAATAATAAAGATTAGGAAGGCTACGCCTACATCAAATAGGGCAGAAGGAAACTTCAATATGTACACTAATTCTGGTGTGTTGAAAAGCGATAGTTTCTCAGCTAAGTTACCGAACACCCAGAAGATTATTACATTTAATGGTGGATAGTCGCACCAAACTTTCTGATAGAAATTTGAGATTCCGCTCGAGGCTGTGTAGAACCATGCTGCGAAACAACTTAAATCGTTGATGTAACCATCC
>CAZHYI010000159.1:0-3718 GCA_964536595.1 uncultured Candidatus Bathyarchaeia archaeon | reverse complement strand
GAATTTACCTGCAGGATTAGTTATCACTCCAAAATATGATAGCGTAAAGAAGCCAGCAATTACGGCTCCAACTATGAAGGATGAAACCACCATACGTGTTTTGAACTCTTTGAACTTTCTAAACAGCTCAATAAGCAGCATTAAAATTAAAACGAAGTAGACTGGTAGGTTGAACGACTCAAAGAGAAATCGGAAGCCCAACTTCGTTATTTTTTTGAGCAGAAAGCAGCATACGAGATAAGTTATGAGGTATGACGTAAGCAGTTTTCGTGAATATCGCTTTAATATTATTAGGGCGAAAACATAGAGCGCTATCATATCGATTGGGTACCTAACAGCACCCCACGAGGCAGATACATAACCCAGAAAGACGCCGGAAAGAACAGCGTAGATCACACTATTCCTAAATGTTTCTTCGCGGTCTATAGCTCTAAGGAAGAAGTAGAACATTACTATGAAGCCTAGAACGCCTATAGTCTCGTCGTCGAAGAAACCTAGCGAAGTTCTAGAAATATAGGAGGAGTTAAGCGCTAGAAAGAAGGCGGATAATAACCCGACTTCTCTGCCGCCGATTAAATTTCCCAAAAAGAATATTGCTATACATGCCAAGGAAGCCATGATGATAGGGAAGATTACACATAGATCAAATAACTCTATTTGTACGCCAACCATGTTTAGGAAGAAATGTAATGAAGCAGCTGTTATTGGAAGACCTGGAAACGCAACTTTTATTATGTCTCTTCCAAACGGATACCATCCCATATTGTCATGCCAAGTCGCCAGAGCACCTAACCCATTCTTAACTATGTAGCTGGTCACTCTAAAATGGAAGTAGGGGTCAAACTCGGACATATAAAAGCCCCATCTTAGGGGTAATAATCGTATGAGAACACATATTGAAACAATTAAACCCATCGTGATGAAAGTCAGGATGGAGGTGCTGCTTAAACTCATTTTAACATTTCCTACGCGGTTAGTTTTTCTGTCTACATCTTTTCTCATAGTCATCTTCACTACGTCCTTTAATCCCTAAACGGAAACGAACAGATCTTTATAGGAGATTTTCTCTCATATATCTTTAATCCTTAAAGAAGATTAATAATAAGAGCTCTAAATCTAAATAGAAAGGGAGAGATTGAAAAATGAAGAGGAAATTGATGGATATCCTTGCTTGTCCAATAGATAAGTATTATCCGCTTGAACTACATGTTTTTAAGGAGAATGAGGAGATTGTTGAGGGGCTAATTGTCTGTCCTAAATGTTTGAGATGGTATCCAATAAGGGATGAGATACCTGAAATGCTGCCTGATGAGCTTAGGGAAGAGAAGAATGAATTGCCATTCTTGAAGAAATGGAAGGATAAGATACCGAAGAAAATACTTGAGGAAGGAAAACCATTCAATCTAAAAGATAATCTTTAGGTAAATGAAACCTCAATTACTTTGTTTTTTCGCGAGGACTCCAGAGCCGCCTCAGCAATTTTAAGAGCCTTTACGCCGTCTAAACCGTTCGGAACGGGTTCCTGCGCCTTCAAAACGGAATCTACAAAGTAGGAGAGTTCAAGCAATAGCGGCTCCCTCCATTCATGAGGAGGTTCAACCCGCTCTCCAGAACTCTCAAGAATTATCTTTTGGGATATATAGTCAAGATTTACAACAGCTTCACTACCGGTTATGACGAGTTGGCGGATCTTATATGGCGTGAGCCAATTAGCCTCTACGAAACAGGTTACTCCATCTTCATAACGAATCATTATTTGGGCATAATCCTCAAACCTCTTAAGTCTTAAGTTCCCAACCTTAGCGTAAACACTTATCAGATTATCTCCAAACAAGTAATTGAAGAGATCCAGATCATGTATAGCAGTATCCTTTACTATGCCGATGTCTCCGATCCTTTCAGGCCATCTGGAAACCCTTCTGGAGAAAGCAGATACCACTTTTCCTACTTTACCGCTTTCCACAAATTCTTTAATCTGGAGGACCCCTGGGTTAAATCTCTCTATGAAACCCACCATGAGGGATAATCCGTTATCTTCAGAAAGCTTCACTATTTTTTCCGCTTCTATTGAGTTTGCAGCCATAGGCTTCTCGACTAATACATGTTTCCCAGCATTTAGTGCTTTAGATGCTTCTTTGGCTAACTCCGTGCTCCATGTGCATATACTAACAGCATCTATATCCTCTCTCTTTAAGAGAAGTAAGCTATCAGTGTATCCATCTACACCATACTTTTTTGTTACTTCACGCACTCTATCACGATCTCTGTCGCACACTGCCTTCAATTCCGCGTTCAGTAAGTGATCATATATTCGAACATGATTTTTACCCCAAAAACCAACGCCTATAACAGCTACATTGAGTTTCTTCATTCACTTCTACAGCTCCAGCCTAGACTGATATATCTTAATCCTTCCTTCTCAACCTCCAGTGGATCGAGCTGATTAGTTAAATCCACTATTAAGGCTGGTTGATTCAATAGATGTTTAATATCCTTTATCAATGAGTTCAAATCTAGAATGTCTTTACAATTCTCCATTATTATTAAGCAGTCCTTTCCCTTCAGACTTTTGTATAAACGCATCTTAACTTTAGATTTAGACTCCGCCTTTAAAGAGTGAAAATCGAAAAGCTGAACCTTCACTCTTTTCGTTCTGAGCATCTCAAACACATCTTTAACATGGGATTTAACGATTGAATGAAAAAGAAGATCGGAATGAGACCTTAAGATTAGAACTTCAGATCGCCTTAATGATTTGTTACATTCTTTTAATCCGCTTCTTATTAGAGATAGAATATGTTTTGAGAGCGAGCTATTAACTTTAAGAGACGAAGTTATCACAGGCGCTTTCCACCCATGGTTCTGTAGCTCTTTAACAAAAAGGGTTGTTACGTCAATTAGAGACTCTTTAGGCATCTCTGGAGGAGGGCAGCATACCTCTCGAGACGTTATCAGTTGAATTATCTCATTGAAATTAACGCCTATTTTTCTACATATCTCTGCTAGGTCGTTAGAGAAGGCTAACCTAACATTTTTGTATAGATCCTCAATAAAGGATAGAGCCTCTACAGTCTTGATTGACCGCGTAACTGATGGTTTATAACCAGTGATTATTTGGAAGAAGGAAAGGAAAAAGTTTAGAGTTTTCTCATTCGCTGCACCTATAACAGGTGTTCTCATATCCGATGGTAAATAGATGTAAGCTAACCCGAAATCTTCGTTGGCTTTTAGCCCTGACCTATCCTCTAAAATATTATTCGCTAAATCCTCGGTGGTTCCAGGAAAAGTTCTTGTGGAAATAGCGATCATAGAGTCCTCTTCTAACGAATCGGCAACAAACTTACAGGATCTTTCAAAATCTCTGTAGTCTACATCTCCCTTACTATCTATCTGAATCGGAGTAAAAATAAAGTATAATTCATTGTTTTTTAAACAGTCTTTCTTGTGCTCTACCTTAATCTTTCCTTCCTTAATGCCCTGTAGAAACCTTTGATAGAGAGAATAACTCTTAAGTAGAGTGTGATCGGGTGGAGGATAACTGAACGACCTCTTTATGTCGAATATCGTAGGTTTGAAGTGCGCTTCAGCGAGGACTGAAGCGAAAGATAGGCATTTAACGTCGAAATGAACTAGTGTTAATTTAATATTTCCTCTACTATTAATATCCTTTAACAATGGTAAATCAATCTTGATCGCGCACATCGATAGTTTATACCTC
>CAZHYI010000158.1:0-3720 GCA_964536595.1 uncultured Candidatus Bathyarchaeia archaeon | reverse complement strand
CTCCCAAAGATTGAAGAATGAAAGTTTTACACCATACTTAACCAGTTCAGAGTAGGTTTGGGAACTTGCAGACATACCCGCAACAAAGAAGGGGTATCTCCCAAATTTATTTTTGAAGGTCTCTAAGGCATAAATTAAAGAGTTGGGGTTATGTGCATCCTTAGGTGAGATATAAAGCCCTAATTGCTCTTCACTTTCAGATACGCCATACTTATTGAGTACAGTTCTGAACCATGCAAGTTCCTCTTCATCATCTAAAGTGTTGCGCCAAGTAACAACTGTAACTTTGTTCATAGGGAAACCTTCATTTTTTAACCATGAAAGTGCTTTTTCAAAAGCTAAATGCATGTCAGTCGTATTGATTGATGGATAATAATTATCGTAGTGAATCATAACTTCAACAAGGATGTTTTGTGCAGTGCTCTCTAACCCAAGGGAATGTTGGTTTAGATTTGTAGATGTTGTGAGGATGAACAGTGGAATTGAGAGAATAAGTATCTTTCTGAGATAGTTAATTTTCCTCAGCAACATTCAATCTGTACAGTTCTCGCTTAAGGCACCACTTCAACTATACTCACTGTGTCTAGACGACCATCAAGATCGCTGTCGTAGTATCTGAGCACAATGTTTCTTCCGCGTAAATTGTACTGATCATAGTTCTTGAGGACTTCACAGGCTATTCTGGTTCCTTCAGCACCCAGACCATACACAAGCATAACATATCTTCCATACGCATCCTTAAATATCTGGATAGTTGCGTAGTCAGCTATCAAACTACCCTCATTAAACTCCATATAGTATATGTTTCCGCTGGATCTAACTTGAAGGTAATTCAAGCCTAAACTGTAATTCCTACAGAAGACCACCTCCGGAAGGACGCCGTCGCCGATTCCAGTATTGTTATAGTGAAATGCTACTAGATTTACTCCTGGACTGCCTATAACTATGAGGTTGCTTACTGTGTCAAGGATTTGGGTTTCCCTGGTGGTTTGGTTATAGTTGATTAGCCATCCATCCATAGCTGACTTCAATTGTCCTGAAACTGCTTCTAAACCAAGCCTAGACATTATGAGCATTCCTCCCAACGTATCTATTGTGTGGGCTGGATCGCATGGACCATGTTGCTTACTTTCACCAATAACTATAAGCGTGTTATTGGCTATTCCTGCCTTCACGAAGGGTGCAGGGAACTCTGATAGTGTAGTATCTGTCTCTGAAGCGTATCTTGCAGCACTTATTATCATGCTGTTAGTCTTATCAGTTAATGTTGGTATGACTCTTCCAGTCTCATCTACTCCTTCATAGAAACCTTGATCACTCACTACTTGCGGCATCAAATACTGAACTAAACTCTCTGTATATTCGGTTCCATAGAGTGCGTGATAGCCCAGTGCTGCTTTAATGAATATTACAGGAGGTATATCTATCTCACCGATTCCGAGAGATAGTAAAACCCAAGTTCTTGGCGGGAGCACTATATATTCATAAATGTAGTATGGATATACGTCATACGCTCCCTCAGTGAATGCTGTGAAGTTGCCGGTGGTTTCCCAACGTTTCTCTTGAGCCAAATAAGTCTTGTATGCGATCTCCCTGAAGTAAGAGTCTGGGTTAAGCTCGAACATTGCATGTAGAATCTGCTCTGATATCAACTTAACATTTGGGAGGGTTACACCATAAGTCTCTATCTGCTCCCCCTCAACCATTCTTCTGGGAGAGTTTAAGGCAGCTTCTATTCGGTCATTGCTGAAACCGAAGTATTTGAAGCCATGAGCGATGTAGTAGATCTCAGGTGATGTGCCTGTCGGGAAGTTCTCTACGAACTTAGTGTAGTTACATCTATTCAGGACTATATTGTCTATTCGTGAAGCATACTGCGGTTTATGCGTCTTCAAAGTACATAGAGCAATTAGAAGTCTACCTGTATCGTAAATATTGGTTTCTTGAGGAGTTATTTCTGGAGGTAAGCCTCCAGTTTCAGAATCGTACACTAGGTATGGTAGATTGTCGCTGGTTAATGGGCGAGTTTCAAGAAAATCTAAAATCTTATTTAATCTGTAATCTGCACCCCATTCTCCATCAGCAGGTAAAATTCCGAGTTTCTCAGCATCTATGATCGCAAATATATACGTTCCTAAATCCCAGTCGGTGAATCTATGCCAATCCCTATTGGCGTAATGTAGTCCTGTTGCCGGGTTTACACCTATTCCCGGCTGGAAGTATCTCCAAGCTATCTGAGCGTAGCTTATCCATTCTGAAGATGTTAGATTCGCATTTACATTGGTCAAACGCCTCTCTAGTGGAAGCAGTCCACTGAATGAAATGTAAATTATTATTGGTATCAAAACTAGTGGAATTAACTTAAATGCTAATCTAGAGAGTTTTCTCTCTTGCATCTTTACTTCCCACCTTAACATGAAGAATAGATACTGCAATGATGAGTAAAACAGATCTTATTATGTAGGTTAATAATAAATCTGTTGCGCCAAACTCAATCTTTAATTCTCCTCCACTCTTGGGCACCTTAAATAAGTTTGCGAAACCAAAAACTATTATCGGGGAGACTCTCTCATCTCCCGACTTTAACACCCACTTTGAATTCCAACCCTCAAGAAAAACTATGAAATTTGAGTTCACATTCTTCACAACGTAACTGGAACCATCAATCATCTTAACAGTCGGCTGGTAAACCCCAGTTTTAACTTGATCTTGAGAAGGGTGAAGAAAGATAAAGTCGATATATACATCTCCATCAGTCTCAACTTCAAGGTTGCTCCAGCCCTCCATTAAATTCAGATCTGAAGCATAAGTCTTCAAAGAGTCTGTTTTGAAATGAAACGTCTTTTTAAGCTCCACTTTTCCATTCACAATGGATAACGTGAAATTCCCATTTCCGACTGCTCGGACGCGTAATTCATACATTGAACTCTCCGGTACAAAGAGGGGGATTGAAGATTCACCGTTGATTTTCACTGCGAACCCATTGCTGAATGAAATATTTTCAAGCAGAGCATCTTCTTCTATGTTTAACCAGTCATAATCATCAATTATGTAGGAAACAGCTTTACCTTTCAAAGCATCACTAAGAGAAGACTTAACTAGAAGATATGTTTTGGCTGGAATAAGCGCTATCTTGGAGACTGCTGCAAATTCCCCTTTAGGTTTAATTTCTATTTCATGAATGCCTGAAGTGAAATAGTAGTCACCTACAGGTATCCATTTATAATTTCCCAGCCGATTCGCCCTTTCCATTCCTATAGTTGCTAAGTAATTGTTGTCTAAACTTATTTCTAAACCGCTGAACCCTCCACCTTTAACAAGGAAACACTGTATCAGAAGGCGGTAATTTCCTGCTTCAGGCACATTTAAACTGAGGGTTAATGGTTTGGAGCTTCGTGTTATGGCGTAGTTATCTGGAGCTGCATCAGCTATTCCATCCTCCATATACCATGCAAAATCGCCTCTAATCCACCTTTCCTGTATATTTGATGAGAGAGGGAGATTTTCCCAAGCCTTATAGAGGATCTTATCTGTAGCGAGCCCTACTATTATATCCTCAAATCTTAATGGATCGATATAGAAAGTTCTAGTGTAGTTGAGTAACTGCCCTATATCGTCCAGATTATCAATAAATATGGAGGGTTCATTTAGAGGATCGAATTCATCGATCTTTAGCATAGTTAAGAGAGTTCTTCTATCACCAACTATTAGTGACACTTC
>CAZHYI010000157.1:0-3731 GCA_964536595.1 uncultured Candidatus Bathyarchaeia archaeon | reverse complement strand
TTGAGCTATGGCTTGAGGATGCGAATACACAACTTCTATTGATTCTAAATTTGTGTCAGGATGAGTTATAAGGCAGTGAGTAACCTTCACAATAACTTCGCCTCTAACCTTCAAATCATAATTTAAGAAGAGATCGTAGGTCTCCACAATACTGCCTGTAATGGAGTTTTCTATTGGGACTACACCATAATCAGCTCTCTTCACTCTTACACTCTCAAATACATCAGCTAAATATTTACATGGTAAAACTTCCACATCTTCCCCAAAATACTTGTATATGGCATCCTCACTGTAAGCTCCTCTTTCTCCCTGGAAAGACACGATCATGGGGTTGCACCTCACATTCTCTTTTTTCTTTTAAGAAGGATCTTATTAATCCCATTTATCATTGCTTCCACACTTGCTCTGACAATGTCTTCACTTGCAGCTCTTGAGGATACTACATTTCCGTCTTTATCCTCAACTTTAATCACTACTTCAGCTATCGCGTCGGATCCTCCAGTTAAGGCTTCAAGCCTATACTCCTTCAACCTTACATTTATCAGTTGATCAGTCAGTTTCTGTATCGCCTTCACAGCAGCGTCCACTGGTCCTACACCTGTCTCAGCCGCCACATACTCTTTATCTTCAAGGCTGATCTTAACTGACGCTGTAGGAATAACCTTTATTCCAGTTATTACTGCAAGGTCTGTTAGATCAACTATTTTTTCTTCCTCTACAACTTTGCCCATTATTGATCTAGCTATGGCCATAAGATCCGCGTCAGTAACAATCTTACCTTTATCTCCCAACTCCTTAACTTTAGAAACTATCATTTCAAGCTGCTCTTTTGTAGGCTTAATCCCGACCTCCTCAAGCTCAGCCTTAATTCCATGTCTACCCGCCATCTTTCCAGCTATAAGCTTCCTTTTTCTTCCAACCAATTCTGGATCTATAGGTTCAAAAGTTAAGGGCCTAACCGTTACTCCTCTAGTGTGAATTCCCGATTCATGAGCAAAGGCGTTTTCTCCAACAATTGCTTTGTTCGGTTGAACAGGGACTCCGGTTAATTGTCTTACAAGTTGAGATGCTCTATAAAGCAGTTTGGTGTTTATTCCAGTTTCATAGTTATATAGTAAATGGAGAGACATAACAACTTCTTCTAAGGCTGCGTTCCCCGCTCTTTCGCCTATACCATTAATTGTGACGTGTATTTGGGAGGCACCTCCTTCAACTCCAGCAAGTGAATTAGCTACGGCCATCCCAAAGTCATTGTGGCAATGAACACTAAGTGGAACATTCACCACCGACTTTAACTCCCCGATTAAATTACGCATTTTGAGTGGTGTACAAATCCCTACAGTGTCGGGTATGTTAATTCTGTCGGCTCCAACCTCCTCCACAGCTTTACAGATACTTTTCAGGAACTCCATTCTAGTTCTAGTGGCATCCATAGGTGAGAATTCGCATATCAAGCCGTGATCTTTAATATACTCAACTGAGTCGACAGCCATCTTCAAAACTTCTTCAGGAGTTTTATCGAGAGCATACTTCATTTGTACATCTGAGGTTGAGATGAAGGTGTGGACACAATCCACATCGCATTGTAGAGATACATCGATCTCCGACTTTATGGTTCTGGCTAAAGAGCATACTTCCGCTTTCATGCCGCTCTTTGCTATTTCACTTACAGCCTTCCGTTCACCATCGGACGCTGTTGGAAATCCCACCTCCATCACATCTACGCCTAACTCATCTAATAGAGAGGCTACTTCAAACTTCTCTTCAGGTGTCAAAGATACTCCTGGGGTCTGTTCACCATCCCTAAGTGTTGTGTCAAAAATTCTTATTCTTCTCTTACTCGACATATTTACATCCCTGCCGACTTTAATTTCAATATTTCATCAGCTATCGCTTCACCCATCTCCACAGTCTTCAGCTTCCCACCCAAATCCGGCACAGTCCTCCTACTTTCAAGGGCTGAGATCAATGCTTTCTCAATCAGGTTAGCTGCTTGAATACATCTTTCGTCGTTATGGCGTTGACCCAACCATTCAAGCATCATCTTTGATGAAAGGATCATAGATGTCGGATTTGCATTATGTTTCCCGACTCTAGTGGGCGCTGATCCGTGAATTGGTTCAAATAGGGCAAAGTTTTCCCCTATGTTTCCGCTTGGAGCCATACCTAAACCTCCAACTAATTGTGCAGCCTCATCCGAGAGTATATCTCCAAAAAGATTCGTTGTTACAACTACATCGAAGCGTTGTGGCTCCTTTATGAGTCTCATGGCCATAGCATCGACATACTGCTCCTCAACCGTTATGTCGGGATATTCCTTCGCTACTCTGAGACAAGTGTCTCTGAAAAATCCACATGTCAATTTGAGAACATTAGCTTTATGCACTACTGTAACTTTCCTTTTCTTATTTCTTGTTCTAGCTAGCTCAAAGGCTGCTCTAGCTATCCTTTCACAACCCTTCTTAGTTACTACTCTCACACCGAATTTTTGGTCACCCACTGAGAACTCTATGCCTTTATAGAGACCTTCAGTGTTCTCCCTAACTATAACAAAGTCTATGTTAGGCCTCATAGAGGATGTGTTAGGATATGCCTTTATAGGTCGAATATTCGCATAGAGATCCAGCATCATTCTCAATTTAACGATTACTTGCGCTGCGGTTTCACCCACTGGTCCTTTAAGGCATGTATGTGAACTCTTAATTCCATCAACTGTTTTTTTAGGTAATGCTTCACCATACTTCTCGTACGCTGCATCTCCAGCCTCAAAAGAACGTATCTCCAGATTTATCCCCGACGCTTCTTGAACGGCATCTAGAACCTTAAGTGTTGCTTCACTCAATTCAGGACCTATACCGTCCCCCGGAATAAGAGCTATCTTATACTTACTCATTTCCGTGCTGCCTCTTCAAATATTGAATTAAACCTCCCTCTCTAATTATATCTAATATAAAACTTGGTAATTTAGAAGCTTGAAAAGTTAAGCTTCTCTCGGGAACCTTCACAATTCCCTCCTCCAAATAAACCTCAATAAATTCGCCCTCATTAACTCTACGTGAAATTTCTGGGCATTCTAGAACCGGCAAACCTATATTGATAGCGTTTCGGAAGAATATCCTAGCGAAGGACTCCGCTATCACACATTTAACATTTGAGTACTTGAGGGCTGTAGGCGCCTGTTCCCTACTGGATCCACAACCAAAATTCTTTCCAGCTACAACAATTACGCCTTCAGCTGATTTAGATGTAAAGTCAGGATCTAGACCCTCCATTGCATGTCTACCTAACTCGTAAGGATCAGTGATTGTAAGGTACTTCCCAGGCAGAATAACATCAGTATTCACATCATTACCGAATTTTAAAACTTTACCTGAAAGCTTCATTTTAAACATTCATCTCCCTCGGATCTGTTATTTTTCCAGTTATTGCTGAAGCCGCTACAGTGGCTGGTGAGGCTAAATACACTTTTCCTTCTGGACTACCCATTCTACCTCTGAAGTTTCTATTAGATGTGCTTATACATACTTCGCCTTCCGCTATTAAGCCTATATGACCTCCGAAGCATGGACCGCAACACGGTCCCCCAACATAGGCGCCTGCCCTAATCAGTATATCGATTAATCCTTCGTTTAAAGCCTTTAAATAAACTTCATTTGAGGCGGGAATAACTATGAAACGTACATTTCTAGCAATCTTCCGATTCTTGAGCAACTTTGCTGCTAACCTAATAT
>CAZHYI010000156.1:0-3756 GCA_964536595.1 uncultured Candidatus Bathyarchaeia archaeon | reverse complement strand
ATCCCCTCGCTCATTCCATAGTTATTCTTTCCATAGCTTTAGCTGGATGCGTAAGTGCAGTGGCATTGGTGATAGTTGTCTACGCCTATCAGCATTATGGAACTTTAGACTCAAGGAAGCTTAGACGTTTGAGGGGGTAAGAGATGCTTCCATATTCACCTTGGCTTGCTTGGTTTATTCCGATAATCGGCTCTCTATCTATGCCGATCCTAGCAAAGATTAACGGTAAACTCAGAGATTGGGCCGCCTTCTTATTTGTTGTAGCCTCCTCCATCTTCACCTTTTCCATGCTTCCAGATGTCTTTAGTGGTTACTCAACAGATATTAAGGTGCAGTGGATTCCCTACTTCAACCTATCCATCGGTGTTTTAATGGATCCCCTAAGCGTCTTTATGGCAAGCCTAGTCTCTTTTATCGGCGCTTTAATTCTGCTCTATTCGATTGGTTATATGGCTCGTGAAGAAGGCTTAACACGCTACTACTTCTTCATGCTTCTCTTCATAGGTGGAATGATAGGTTTAATTATGGCTGACAACTTCATTCAACTCTATATTTTCTGGGAGATAGTTGGTTTATGCTCCTACGCTCTGATCGGTTTCTGGTATAAAAAACCAGAGGCAGTTCGTGCTGGGATGAAGGCGTTCATTGTGACGCGTGTTGGAGATGTCTGTTTACTACTTGGAATTTTAATACTGTACTTTAATACTGGACAATTTGCTTTTTCATCTATCCAAAACATTGCAGGTTTTCTAGAAGTCTCTCTAGCAACAACGGTTATGCTGCTTCTCTTCGGCGGAGCAGTTGGTAAGTCAGCGCAGGTACCTCTCTTCGTATGGCTTCCAGATGCTATGGAGGGCCCAACAACAGTTAGCGCGCTTATCCACGCCGCCACAATGGTGAAGGCAGGGGTTTACTTAGTCGCGAGAACAGCCACAATATTTCCTTCTTTAAGTTCCGATTATCTGTTTGTTGTGGCTGGTGTAGGTGCAGTAACAGCTTTCATGGCTGCATCGATGGCTTTAGTTACCTTTGACATTAAAAGAGTATTGGCTTACTCCACCATAAGTCAGATAGGCTACATGATGTTCGCTTTAGGTTTAGGCACTTCGGGAGGATGGTTTGCAAGTCAATTCCACCTTATGAGCCACGCCTTATTCAAAGCGCTGCTCTTCCTCTGCGTAGGCGCTGTTATTCACATCACCGGAACCCGTGACATGCGCCAGATGGGTGGATTAAAACGGTATATGCCCATCACCTACACCACATTCATCATTGGAGCTCTATCTCTCTCAGCGATCCCACCCTTTAACGGATTCTGGAGTAAAGACCTAATACTGGAAGAGTGTTTCAGGTTAGGCGGCTACACAGGCTATCTGCTCTTCTTCATTGGAGTGCTGACAGCCATAATAACAATCGTCTACGCGGTACGTGTGATTGTTCTTACATTTCTAGGGCATGAATCAACGCTTCTAAAGAACAAGAAGCTTCATGAAGCTCCAAGCGTAATGACCACTCCCTTAATAATTCTGGCTTTAACATGTGTTATTTCAGGTTTTCTACAACCCTCCTTTGCGAGCTTAATGGCTAAAATATTTCCCGAAATAGCTGACTTATCCATCATGAAAATCGAAGTTTTGCCCCTATCTCTTTCTCTCACTGCTCTGGTGATTGGTGGATTACTCGCCTACATAGTGTATGTTAAAAGATCGCTTCCCCCCGAATTTTTCACTCGAGGCCGCCTCTCTCACAGAATTTATAAACTGTTAGTAAACGGTTACTACTTCGATAGTTTCTACAATTATGTTTTCGTGAAGGGCATAGCTTACGCTTCAAGTAGACTGAGGAGACTTCAGACTGGAATCTTAAACGTTAATATGCTCGCCTTCCTCATCGGTTTCATGTTCCTTTTAGGCTTGCTTTTCTCAGCACTTAAGGGAGGAATCTGAAATGTTTACGCTCCCGATCGACGCTCTCATAATATTCATGGTGACCACTCCACTGGTAGGTTGGGTGGAACGCAAACTAAATCAGAAAATAATTTCGGGAATTTATGCGGCGGTGGGTTTTGCACTTTCAGGCTTCATGCTCTATCAGTTATCCTCTCAAGCTCTATCAACCCCTCTTCTCACACCAATCCACGCGGGAATATTGGAGGCATGCTTGAGGATGGACGCTTTAAGCATTTTCACAGGAGCGATCTTTATCGTTATGGGCTTCCTAGTCACAGTTTATTCGTTGAAGTACATGGAGAAAGATACTGGTCTTTCACTATACTACACGTTATTGTTGGCTATGATAACCGGTATGGTAGGCGTGGTTTCAGCCGGAGACTTCTTCACGCTATTCGTTTTTTGGGAGTTTATGTGCATCCCCTCCTATGTGCTTGTTGCTTTTCGCAAACAAGAGTGGGAACCGGTTGAGGCTGGCTTCAAGTATTTGGTGATGAGTTCAGCTGGCAGCGTAACAATCCTTTATGGAATGTCTATTCTTTACGGCTTAACTGGAACATTAAACTTCACTCAATTGTCGGTTGTTATGGCTGGTAGAGCAACAAATGTTTGGGGTTACATAAGCTTAGCCTTCATTCTGATCGGTTTCGGAGTGAAGGCTTCTATGTTTCCGCTTCACACATGGCTTCCAGACGCACATCCGGCAGCTCCAAGCTCAATAAGCGCCTTACTTTCTGGAATTGTGATAAAGGCCGGAGCATACGGAATCATCCGAACTTTATTCATGATCTTCACTCCATCAAGTTTCTCTTGGCAGATGACCCTTGCAGTCTTCGCTGCTTTAACTATGACTTACGGAAACCTTGCAGCTCTACTTCAAAAGGACATTAAAAGGCTTCTGGCGTACAGCAGTATGGCTCAGATGGGTTACATTCTTTTTGCAGTTTCCACAACCACAAGTTACGGTTTAACAGCGGGACTGATGCATATGGTAAACCATGCGTTAATGAAGGGGCTACTCTTCCTCTGCGCCGGAGCCTTCATTTATAGGGCGGGAACTAGAAATCTAGATGAACTGAGAGGAATAGGTCACAAGATGCCTTTAACAGCCATCATCTTCACGATAGCCGCCTTGGCAATCTCTGGAATTCCTCCATTAAACGGTTTTGTCAGCGAATTCATGATTGTTTACGCTGGCGTCAATGCTGGAATGCTCATTTTCACGGTTGTTACGTTGATTAATATATTACTTGGGTTTGCCTATTATCTCCGACTAATAAAGATAATTGTCTGGTCAACACCCTCCGAAAACCTTAAAGGGGTTAAGAGAACGCCTATTTTGATGCTTATTCCCATGGCATTAATGGCTTTGTCATGCATTGTAATTGGTCTGTATCCAGCTCCATTCATAAAGATCGCTAGTGAGGCAGCTCAGGCAGTAACCTAGCAACTCTAAGGAAAATGTTCCTTTCAGATATAAGATAAGAATGAAGTTTAGCTTCAGATGATTTATTTACTACAAAAGTGTTAAATGGGGAGACAGAACAATGTAGATGGTGATTAGAATTGAAAGCCTACCGTTTTTATATACCTGGTTCTCCGCTTAAATTGGAGGATGTTCCGGAACCTAAGTTAGGTCACAATGATGTCTTAGTAAAGGTTAAGGCAAGTGGAATATGCGGGACAGACACCCATATTTTTCATGGAAATTACCTTCCAAAGGATATACCTGTTATTCTCGGGCATGAGTGTTCCGGAATAGTTGAGAAGATAGGTGAAGATGTTAAGAATGTGAATGTTGGGGACA
>CAZHYI010000155.1:0-3765 GCA_964536595.1 uncultured Candidatus Bathyarchaeia archaeon | reverse complement strand
AGTTATAAAGAGGTTGATGTTGTAGCTTTCTCTCAAGGTCCAGGTCTAGGTCCATGTCTCAGAACCGGGGCTACGGCAGCTCGAGCCTTAGCGTCCTACCTTAATGTGCCTTTGGTAGGAGTGAACCATTGTGTAGCGCATGTGGAGATTGGGAAGGTCATATGTAAAGTTAAGGATCCTATAACCCTTTATGTTTCAGGCGGGAATACCATAGTTACAGCTCTCAGTGAAGGCAGATATCGAGTTTTTGGGGAGACTTTAGATATAGCAATCGGAAATTGCCTTGACGTCTTTGCTAGGGAGGCAGGATTCACACAGATTAAAGGTAAACCCTTCGGATACTTAATAGAAGAGGCTGCCAAGAAAGGTAAGAACTTCATAAATCTGCCCTACACAGTTAAGGGGATGGATCTATCATTTAGCGGATTACTCACAGCAGCCATTCAAACCCTAAAGAGTGGAAAGTACAGTCTAAGTGACGTATGTTTCAGCCTTCAGGAAGTGGCTTTCTCAATGCTTACTGAGGTGACGGAGAGAGCACTCGCCTACACTGAGAAGACTGAGATACTATTGACAGGGGGTGTGGCCGCTAACAAGCGGCTTCAAGAGATGCTTAAAGCTGTGGCTGAAGAGCACAGCGTAAGATTCTGTGTTGTACCTAAGGAGTACGCTCTCGATAACGGTGCTATGATAGCTTGGACAGGAATCTTGGCGTTTCAGCATGGATTAACATTGCCTATTGAGAAGAGTAAAGTTAAGCCTAAATGGCGTATTGATGAGGTTGAGGTTCCGTGGGCTGAGGGGTGAATTGATCTTGTTGTTGAGGAGAGGAGCAGAGGCAGAACTACATTTACAGGAGATGTTCGGTAAGACAGTGATCCTTAAAAAGAGAATTAAAAAGCGGTATAGAATAGATGTTTTAGATGAGCAGATACGCAACTACAGGACAGTGCATGAGGCTTTAATGATGCATAAGGCGAAGGAGTGCGGCGTTCCCACTCCAATAATATACTTGATAGATCTAGCTGAGAAGACGATTGTGATGGAGCATATTGAGGGACGAAGACTAAAGGATATTATGGAAATGGCAGATTCTAAAGATATTATTGAAGTCTGTTACGAGGTTGGAAGATTAATTGGTCATATGCATAAAAACGACATCATTCATGGAGACCTAACAACCTCAAACATCTTAATTACAAAGGGAGGAAACATCTTCTTCATAGATTTCGGCTTGAGCGAGATATCAAATGAGATAGAGAAGAAAGGTGTAGATCTACATCTCATGAAGAGAGCTCTCCAAAGCTCCCACTACAAACTATTTGAGGAAGCCTATGAGAATATCCTCAAGGGATACTCAAAAGTTGTTGGAGAGGGTTTAGCTAAGGAAGTACTGTCTAAAATAGAGGAGATAGAGAAGAGGGGGCGATACATATCCAAAAGGTGATTCTCTAAAACTCTTAAAGTCTAAGCTATATAGTTCCTAATGACCCAGAAAAAATGGGAGGAAACATGAATGAAGATAAAAAATTTAGCTAAAAGGAAGGTAGCGTACTTCCTCTCTAACAATATGAATAAATTCCGAGAAGCCGCGAGAATACTTGAAAAATATGGAATAATTATTGTACTCATAAGACTAAAGAAAAAGGAGATTCAGAATGATAGTATCGAAAAGATAGCTAAAGTAAGCGCGGAGGAAGCGGCTGAAGAACTTAATTTACCAGTCGTAACTGAGGATGCAGGATTGTTTATAGATGCTCTGAACGGATTTCCAGGTCCCTATTCCTCTTTCACTTATAGAACTATAGGTGTTGAGGGCATCCTGAAACTAATGAGTGGAGTGGAGAATAGGAAAGCTAAGTTTAAATCTGCCGTTGCCTATGCGGAGCCTTCAGGAAAAAGCAGAATCTTTAGTGGAGAAGTGTCTGGTGAAATATCGGTTACAGCTAAGGGCGATAAAGGGTTTGGTTTTGATCCAATCTTTCAACCCTACGGCTATGAGGGAAGAACATTTGCTGAGTTAGACACCGATGAAAAGAACGCTATCTCTCATAGAGGATTAGCATTCAGAAAGTTCGCTGAGTGGTACATATCCAAGGTTGGATAGAACCCTCTTTGTTTAGTTTTCAGCATAAATTTCTAGTTTCAGTAGGGTTAAATGAAACTTATTCTTTAATAGGAAGCGAGAGAGTAAATGAAGATTTAAATAGAAGACAATAAACTTTTCAGTATAAGTCAGTGAGGGGGCGAACTTGCCAAAGAAGGAGAAGGGTAAATCTCACTCAACACGTCCAGTTAGTAAAAGACCTCCAGTGTGGTGTAGATACCAACCTGAGGAGGTTGAGGCTCTAGTGATAAAACTAACAAAGGAAGGCTACAACGCAAATATGATCGGGATAATCCTTAGGGATCAGTATGGTATCCCCCTCGTTAAAGCTATAACTGGGAAATCCATAACTCAAATTCAAAGAGAGGCTGGTTTAGCTCCACCTATTCCCATAGATCTTGATTCTCTACTTAAGAAGGCAGCTCGTATTAGAGCGCATCTGGAAAAGAATAGGAAAGATCTTTACAATAAGAGGAGCCTTCAACTCGTTGAATCTAAGATTCGTAGACTCGCTGAGTATTACAAGAAAGAGGGTATTCTGCCAGAAAATTGGCGATATGAAGCCAGAACTATGTAGTTTTGGTGTAAAATGAATAAGGATGAAGATGCTAGATTTAAAGGATTAATAGAGGATGCTAAGAAAGCAGCTGAAGTTATTTTGGAGCATGCTGAAAAGGAGGATTTTATTAGGGTTATAACTCATTTTGATGCAGATGGACTTTCAGCTGGAGGCTTAATCGCTTCAGCTCTCTACCGGTTAAATGCTATCTTCTCGATTCGAGCTGTTAGGTGGATGGATCGTGACTTAATTGAGGAAGTCTTAAACACTAAGACCCCTCTAACAATCTTCGTAGATTTTGGTAGCGGATACATAGACCTAATAAAGAAAATAGAGGAAGGAGACGCCATAATTTTAGACCATCACCAACCTTCAGAAATTTCCGATGGTGATTTCATACATGTGAATCCGCATCTACATGGAATCGATGGCGCTAGAGATATCAGTGGAGCGGGAGTAGCTTACTTGACAGCTAGGGAAATAGATGAGAAGAATAAAGACTTATCTTACTTAGGTATTGTCGGGGCTTTAGCGGATTTACAAGACAAATATTCTAATCGCAGTTTAGGAGGAGTTAACAGTATAATATTAGAGGACGCTCTAAATGAGAAGGTAATATCCGTCGAGAAAGACTTATTGTTCTTCGGGAGAGAGACGAGACCCATACATAAAGCGTTAGCCAATACTATGGAGCCATTTATACCTGGAATAAGCGGCGAGGAGGATAAGAGCCTAGCTTTCCTGATAAATATAGGCATCAAACCAAAAAATAACGATAAATGGAGGGCGCTTCGAGATCTAACGAAGGAAGAGAAGAAAACGCTTTTCTCTGAATTAGCGTCTCTCCTAACAAATGAGGGAGTCTCTGAAGAGATCATAATGAGCCTTATAGGTACGATCTATATTTTACGTAATGAGGAACCTTGGACTCCTTTAAGGGATGCCAGGGAATTTGCTTCGCTTTTAAATGCTACTGGAAGGATGAATAGGCCGGGGCTTGGGATAGCAATATGTGCTGGCGATCGTGAATCGGCTTTGAAGGATGCCATGGATCTGTTGCGGGAATATAGAAGAACTATAATGCGATATGTAAGTTGGA
>CAZHYI010000154.1:0-3774 GCA_964536595.1 uncultured Candidatus Bathyarchaeia archaeon | reverse complement strand
GAGATTTTAATTGAAAAGATAAATGCTTTTTTAAAGCAACATCAAAAGAAAAGACCGTACGGTAATTAACATCTAAAACCTTCCGAAAATACTCGTTAAGATCCGCCGGCTTCTTTATCTTGTCTGTATCTATCTCTGGAAAATCATCCGGCCTCCGTCTCGATAAAACATGATAAAACAGTAATTGGTTAATCAGCAGATACGCCGACGCAAGCCTCAAAGCCTCCACAGGATACTTCCTCTCCTCATACTGCAGAATATTCTCAAAAACGTCCTTACCACCAAAAAGATCCTCAAGCTCCTTCCCACTCAAATACTTCAATGTAAAAGTTATATACTCCGCAGCCTTCTGTAACGTCTTAATAATGTACTCCGTACTCGGCTCAACATATTCGGGAGGAGTTAAAATATGCTCCGCAAGTATTTCAGCAATCTCTGGCAAAGTCCCTTCATAAACAGCGAAATTCTTCCTCACATCTTTAGGTGGAAAAACCGCAATTGCCTTAAACTTCAATTTACGTGTAAGCTTCACAATAATCTCAGTAGGCATCGGTTTCGCAAGCTCTTCTGGATAAAGAATTGCAAAACCACCCTTAATACCAAGAACATCATACCACCGAATATAATCATTCTGAACCTTCGTAACAGCATCAATTAAATCTCTCTCCCTAAACTTAGCCTCAATCGGATAAACACCACCATTTTCACACCATATATCAGGCTTCCTAACCCCACTCGGTGTAGAAATCGTAGGAAAACTCTCAGCCTTCACACCATACCGCTCAAGCTCCTTAACTAACAGATTAGTTATCGTATCCTCAGTCGGCTTCGGAATCATAAACACTCACTACAAAAACAACCCTTCATCAATAGATTATATTTTCAAGCCTTTATTTTTTACCTATAACTTCCTACTCTCCATATAATTACATCCATTGAGGAACTCAAGAACCCAAAAAGAGGAGGAGATCGATCTCTTATTAAGCTTATTCAGCTTATAGGGGATCTATTTTGTGGTTATTTCTAGGAGGTTGTATATCATTGCGTAGATGTCTGGTGAGGGTGGATAGAACTGTAAGACCGGTACGACCTCTGTCCCCATCTCTGGAACCTGAGCAAGGAAGGCTTTAATCTGCCCTCCCGCCTCACTTGACTCTGCAGTATAAACACACCAAGCACCAGTATCATACACGTATGAACTGCACAGGGAGACTCCCTCAAGGAGATTCCCAAGAACTTTCAGAACCTTCTTCGTAACGATTACAAAATTCTCTTTCTTCCATTTATGTACAGCAACAAATAAAGGCATCTTTCTAACCAAACAGTATATAAAAGTAGTTATCCCGGAAAAATGCTTTTGTGTATTTTTGTAAAAGAGCTTTTATTTAATTCAATAGCCATTAAGGAATAGTGAGCTGAATGGTCCGTGTAGCCTTAGTTAAGGGCGACAAAAGATACCGCAATATTCAGAGAGCTTTAAGCCTAATCAGAAGAGACATCAACGCTAAAGACATTAGAGGCAAGAGGGTACTTATCAAACCAAACTTGGTTTCTGACTCCAAGGAACTAGCTGTTACGCATGTGGATGCCGTTAGGGCCGTACTTGACTTTATCCATCAATTTAACCCGTCTGAAATAGTTATTGCTGAAGCCGCAGCCTCCGGAGACACAATGGAGGCATATAGAAGCTTCGGCTACACCGAACTCGAGAATGTGAAACTGGTGGATGTTAATCGAGACCGATACGAAAAAATCACAATATGCACACTTAACGGTGAAGAGAAAGAAGTCAGAATATCAAAAACCATACTCAACACTGAATATAGAATCTCTGTAGCCAGAGCCAAAACACACGACCACGTATTCTGCACATTAACCCTAAAAAACATGATGGGATCCATCCCACACCTAGATCACGTCTGGATTCACGGAGCAGCTGAAGAACCAACAAGCCCTATAGAGCGAGCTATAAAGGGCAACTACATCCTCAGCAAAAACCTTGTCAGAATAGCGAAGAAAGTTAAACCTAACCTAGGCGTAGTCGACGGATTGATAGGTATGGAGGGAGACGGCCCAGTCAATGGATCACCCATAAAGCTAAGCGTAGCCGCAGCAAGCATAGACTCAGTCGCTGTAGACGCTGTAATGACAAGTGTGATGGGCTTCAATCCTAAACGAAAGGGAGACATATACCTAGCAGATGAAGCTGGTTTAGGAATCAGCGACCTAAACATGATAGAGGTTATCGGTGAAAAGATACAGGATGTAAGGGTGAAGTTTAAGCCTCACAGCAACTACTATGAAACGCAGCTCTGGTGGATGAAGTATCACCCAAACTATAAATGGTAAAATTCTCCCAAAAACAATCGTTTTCTTCCTCTTCAAAAGCAACTTTAATATTCGAAGCTCCCTCTTTCTCTTCAAAAGATGAGTAACCGAGTGGTTTAGGCTTGAATAATTCTATTAGTAACGGAGGGCTAAATGAAGAGACAATTAAGCAACTCAAGGAGATCGTTGGTGAAGAAAACATCTCCACTGAGCCTTACGAGAGATACCTCTACTCAATGGATGTTTACCTCCGACGCCACAACCCCCCAGACGTGATAGTTAGACCAAAATCCACCCTAGAAGTCTCAAGAATAGTACAATTAGCGTATGAGCATGAGATCCCAATAACGCCCAGAGGCGCCGGAACAGGAATTGCTGGAGGGGCCATCCCAATAAAGGGCGGCATACTCATCGATATGACTAGGATGAATAGGATTCTAGAAATAGATCTCGATAATAGATGCGTGACACTGGAGGCTGGCGTAATCCATGCCGAACTGAATAAGGTGCTCTCTAAATACGGATTCTTCTTTCCCCCTGAGCCTGGAAGCAGTAAGATGTGCACTATGGGCGGTTTAGTAGCTATAGGTGGAAGCGGCATAAGAGCAGTCAAGTACGGAACAGCTAAAGACTACGTCTTATCATTAACTGTTGTTCTACCCAACGGCGAGATATTAGAGACTAGCAAGAAGGTTCTGAAGAGAGCTGCAGGGTACAACCTAACCCAACTCTTCGTAGGCTCTGAGGGTACATTGGGCGTAATTGCTGAAATGACGCTAAAGATTATGCCTTTACCAGAAAATTATGGGATAGCGATGGCTGTTTATGAAAGGCTGGAGGATGCAGCTAGAACTGTTAGAGGATTATTCCAGGCTGGAGTTATCCCCTCAGCCATAGAGATCCTTGATGAAACAGCTATTCAAGCGGTAAATAAGTATAGGCCAAGCCTCCAGCTACCCGACGCTGAGGGCATATTGCTATTTGAGGTTGAAGGGTCAAGCAGTGAAGTCAAAAGACAAGCATCAATAATCGGTAAGATATGCAAAGAGAATGGTGCTTCACAGTATAGATGGTCAGACAACCCGGTTGAGAGGGAGCAGCTATGGGAAGCCAGAAGAGTAGTTGGTGTAGCCACAGGAAAATTGGATAAGAAGCGTTCAAGAGTCTATGAGGCTGAAGACTTCGCGGTTCCCATCTCAAAGATTGTGGAAGCCATTAGGAAGGTCCGTGAAATCTCCAAGAAACACAGAATCCCAGCAGTCATCTTCGGCCATATCGGAGACGGAAATGTGCACATTGCCCCCCTGCTCGATAAGAAGAGTCGAGAGGAGTGGGAGAGACTGGATAGGTTGGTGGATGAAGTTCAACGGTTCGTGGTAAGCATTGGGGGGTCAATAAGTGCTGAGCATGGAATCGGAATGTTGAGGGAGGAGTATGTGGAGTTGG
>CAZHYI010000153.1:0-3802 GCA_964536595.1 uncultured Candidatus Bathyarchaeia archaeon | reverse complement strand
AAAATGTTTGGGTTGCCCAGCGACAAAATATTATCGGGGACCACTATAGATGATGGAGTTATTAAACGTGATGATGTAACAAAGAAGAGATCATATGAAATTGAAGGTGAGGGGCTTCTTTTTTATGTTGAGAGATGGAAAGCTCACTAATAAAAGCTGTAGAAAAATACGCGTATTCGTGTGGAAAATAGTATTTTAATCTATATTTTATCTTCATAATTCATATTATATTTTTAAATTATATTTTTCGCCCATGAAGTTAAAAAATAGTAGAGGATACCAAAAACTACCCTACCTATTAGTATTACTTTTGCTAGCTATGGTTTCAGTACCCGTAGTGGCAGCTATTTATTACTACTATGATTTAGGGCTACTAGTATCACCGGAAGCGCCAAAGATAGAGTTCCTGCAGGGCGACGATATCACAGCAACAATTAATCCCACTAATAGGACATGGGCGCAACTTACCGTCGATAAACTTCAACCTAACGCCACAGTAGTATACACAAGCGCGTTGAAATTTAGGGTTCTATCTGCCGGAACAGTGAAGCTTCAGATAGCTTCAATATCCGATAGCGACTCTATAATTTGGGGTCTTAGGCTCTATGTATTCAAGACTGGTGCATCAACTTATTCCTTAACGCTTGTTGATGGGGGAGAAGTGACGGTGGGAAGTACGGACGGGAATGCCCCCTTAATGGAGGTGGGTTATAGGCAGTCTGGCGCCCCTTCAGGATATGGTGGGACTTCTCTCCCTCAAGAATCAAGTGCAATATCCGCTTCAGCTGACGATACTTATGTGATAGTGATCGAGATCTATGGAAAGGATGGTATACTGAGCAGTCAAAGTGCAACTTTAAGTCTGAAGCTCATATGGTACTAATAGACACTGACTCAACATACACTAAACACCTTCCCTTTCTCTCGTTAGGATGACCCTCTTCTGGAGGAGTAATAAATAGATGAGAGCGCCTTTAATACCACTACGTGCAATTCTACTTCTACTTCTAGTCATATCTACAAATGTTAATGCAGCAATCTACAATATGTCGGAATTAGATTTGGAGGTGGCTGTTGAAACTCCAAAGGTGATTCTTCAATCTGGAACTGCGGGTAACAGCCTCATATATCTAAATCAAACCAGTGCGAAAGTTAGTGTCGCATCTCCCGCTGAGTGGTGGGATCCAAACTACAAGTATCGTAGACAAATAAATGTAACAAATAATGCTTCTGGCTGGCTTAGTGGTTGGAGTAAGCGAGTGAAAATCACAATAGACTCTAATGACATTGATTCTCCATTGAGCAACTTCCCAATCCTGATTTATCTAAGCAATTCTTCCGGGCGTAATGGTGATGACCTATCCTTTATTTTTGATGAGCTTCAAACTGATGCTGATCGAAAGAAGATCGCTGTTACAACAAGTGATGGAACTACTCAATGTTATGTTGAGATAGAGAAGTGGGATAGCGTTAACAGACAGGCTTGGCTCTGGGTGAAGGTGCCGAGTATAAGCGATACCTCTGACACATACTTCTACCTGTATTATGATGCGGATCACGCTGAAAATACGGATTATGTTGGTGATGTAGGTTCAGCAGCTGCGGAGAAGGTGTGGAGTAACAACTATTCTGGGGTCTGGCATTTAGGAGAGTCAGTGGGTGGAGCTGGCGCGATTAAGGACTCCACATACCATTCTAATGATGGGACAGACAGTGGAAATCCAACTTTAGGAGAAACTGGTAAGATAGGTAATGCTATCCGTTTTGATGGTGTAGATGACTGTGTAGTGATTCCTGACGATGCAAGTTTACGTCTCAGTGATGGCCTTACAATTGAAGCTTGGATAAATGTGGATGTGTGGGGCAACTGGAAAGATATAGTCTTTAAGGGAGGGGGTTCAGCAAGCAACACTGACTATCAATTCGCACTTGTGGATTCTGGCCTCGCTTGGGATGGAACGCTCTTT
The DNA here is from genome assembly GCA_964536595.1 of uncultured Candidatus Bathyarchaeia archaeon. Lineage (GTDB taxonomy): Archaea > Thermoproteota > Bathyarchaeia > Bathyarchaeales > B24-2 > CAZHYI01. The sequence goes on along the minus strand of CAZHYI010000153.1, from coordinate 1,835 downwards.
GGTTTTTGGCGAACCAGATATTTCTCTACATCCACAGATACGGGCGTCTGGATCTATGTAGCTGTTACCCATGATACAGTCACCGTTAAATGTTATCGAGATGGGGTGGAGATTAGTTCTCAACTTGATATTGGGTACATTTACGAATCTGCTTACCAATTGGGAATAAGTCGGGAGGGCGCTGCAGATAGGGGTTATCTGGATGGAGTGATAGATGAAGTTCGTATCTCGAATGTGGCGAGGAGTGCTGCATGGATAAAGGCCAGCTATGAAAGTGAGAGAGACGATCTGGTTGATTATGGAATGGAGGAGGCGAGCCTTCCGTCAGGCTACTCTGTAAATTTAACTCTAGATACGGCAGCTTTGGTTTCAGCTGGGAAGATGCTTCCAAATGGATACGACTTAAGAATCGTCTATTGGAACGGTTCTTCTTGGGTTGAGTTGGATCGTGACGTTATAAACATGAATACTGACTCCACTGAAGTCTGGTTTAAGATTCAGGCGGATATCCCTGCTAGCTCCTCAGATAGTAATTATTACCTCTATTATGGATATCCTTCAGCTGTGAATCCACCAGCAAACAAAAGCAATGTATATCTTTTATGGGATGACTTCAATGATAGAGATTATGATGGTTGGACTCCGATAGGGAGTACATGGAGTGCCTCCCAAGGCTTTCTAGATAACAAGGACACTTCGGGAGGGGGCAAATACATAGGTAAAGACAACTTTAACATTACTCAATCCGTACTCATTAAATATAAAGGATTAGTTGATATTAATAGAGTAAATCTCCTCTACCTTAATGTTCCAGGAACAGTTACCGGCTCTCAAACTGGAAGCGGTTATTGTTTGGGAATAAATGCCAGAACTGACAGGCTAATCATCCGTAGAATTGATGATGGAATCCGCACTAGAATCGGATATATAAGTAAGGTTATAGATACGGATGTGTGGTATGACATTACAATTATCTATTTCACCAATGGAACTATGAGTGTTGAGGTCGGCGACTCAAGGGTTACAGCTACCGACACAACCTACTCCGTGCCCTTCACTCTGGGTACCTGGTGCCAATATGAAGCTTCCTACGACGATATTCTGGTACGTAAATATGTGTGGCCGGAACCCTCAACCCAAATTGGGTCTGAAGAGAAGAACTTTTACGATTACGTATTAAAAATCAACAATGAGGTTACGGATAGTTGGGTAATTAACCTGCAAGTTTATGAAAGCATAAATATTGCTCGTCTCTCAAGCGTAAAGATAAGTTTCTATGATGGATCCTCCAGTGATCAAATAACCATTAATGGAGGAACTTTAACCCAGTCTGAAGGGCCAAACTACAATTTAGCGGGGAATGGAGCTGTATTCATAGAGATTACCAATCTCCAAGCAACGAGTAGTGGCGTCTCCTACCTTTATGTGCATTTGAAGGTTAGAAAGCCCAACACGGGAATCTACATGCTATACAAAATATCCTTCGAAATTACGTGAGATAAAGATAGAAGAGAAACTTACTGATATCTATTTCATTTTAGCCGTCAACCTTTATTTAGACTTCCCTCTAAGTTACTTGTTAGGTGGTTGATTTGCCTATTGATGCTCAGAGCTTTAGGATTCTTTGCTGGCGGAAAGAAAACCATAACGGTTCTACTATTCACTTTCATAATATTCACAATCTGCCCACCACTCTATACCCTCGCAGACAACATAAATCTGCTATTAATCGTGAGGGCTATACAGGGCTTCGATTACGCTTTTATTGGAACGGCATCCCTAATTCTAGCTGGTTTAGCCATTCCACGCATTGAAAGAGATAGGGTATAGGGCAA
>CAZHYI010000152.1:0-3802 GCA_964536595.1 uncultured Candidatus Bathyarchaeia archaeon | reverse complement strand
AGCTCCTTCGATCTTCCATGTTTAGAGATATATTCTTTCTCCAAATCTCCTATACCTGTCATAACCATCAATTAATTCATCCTTCTTCTATCTTATAAATGATGCTTATAAAACAGCCACAGCTCAGGAAAACGCAGAAGTTGAAGAACATCGGATACTCAAACTTTTTATCTATTATCTTGCTCACTATTCTACTTGATGAAAAGTTACATTGAAGCCTCCAGCATCCCAATATTTAAGTTAGGTAGGGTACCCGTACCTAGAGTGATCTTAGGTTGTCAACCATTTCTTGGGCAGTCATATCAAGGACCTGAAAGAAATCGGGAGTATGCAGCGAGATTCTCTAAGATTGAGACTACTCTGAGGGTACTAGTGAAAGCTTCTGGAGAGCATGGTGTAACAGCTGTCGGTGTCGTCCCTGAGAGTGAAGGTAGACTCGCAACTCTGCTCTTGAAGGCTATAAAGAAAGTGATGGAAATTCTGGATGTTGAGATAGGTGTTACGCCCAGTCTGAGACTACGTTTAACAGTAGCATCTAAACCGATCGATGATTATAGGAGATGGCTATCTTACTTCCATTATGAAAGTAAGCTTGCGGGAAAAAGCCTTCTAGGTAAATATCTGGGCGACCCAATACTGAAATGCCGTGAAGGATGGAGTGAAAGATTTGAACATGCTGTTAAGCATTCAAAACCCTACAGTAAGGAGGAGATAAATGAGTTAAATCTGGATCTTGAAAACCTTAAATCTCGACTTGAGTGCTTCCGAAGTTTTAAAGTTCTTTTTATTGAGCCTGGCTCTGAATGTGATTTCTTAGCTATGGAAGATAGGATGGATCTCCTTACCACACTGGTGTGTTTCTTGAAGAAAGAGGGATTTAACTCTATAGTTTTGGGTATACATCACGCTGGCTCCTCTATACCCATCCTCGACAGCTCTGACATTAAGATTGATGGTTACTTAACTCCCGTAAATAAGATTGGAGCATTAATGCTACCCACAAAAGAGCTGGCATTAAAGGCTATAAAGAACAGTGAGAAGCCGATTATAGCCATAAAAACTATGGCTGGAGGGCGAATCCCACCTAGAGAAGCGTTGGAGTACGTGTTTGGAGATGTTGGGGTGGAGGCATGTATGATAGGGGTGGGTTCAGAGCGGGAGGCAGATGAAGATCTCCCGATAGCTAAAGAGATAATTAGGAAATACTTCAAGTGATGAAATTTAATTCTCTGAGAGATGCTTAGGGAAGAAAAAGCAAATTTTAAATAAACTGAATGACAATTTTTCAGTTAATAGAGGTATGTAGATTGATTGTTGGTTGGGAATGGATAATCGTCATATTAGTGATCGTAGCTGTGATTCTTTGGGGTCCACAGAAGATACCTGAGCTTGCGAGGGCTTTAGGGAAGGCTAGAGCTGAATTCAGTAAAGCTGCTAAAGAAGTGGAGGAAGTAGCTACTTTACCAACTGAACCAGTGAAGAGTCAACCTCCGAAGCCTGCGCCTCCACCTCCTCCTCAAGGTACATCTAGCGATGAAGTACTTAAAGTGACAGCGAAGAAGCTTGGAATATCAACTGAAGGAAAGACGATAGAGCAGATATCCAATGAGATAGTTGAGAAGGTAGGAAAGTCAGATTAGGCGTTAGTTGATGCCTAAAGATACTCCGAAAACATTCGCTGAACATACTCAAGAATTAGTTAGTCGATTAAAGGTTGTTCTATACACTCTCATAATATCTACAATAATTTTTATGGTATTCCCAGCAAACCTATCTTTTTTGAAAAACCCACTGGAATCTTATGAGCCATTAGTCGCTGTAATCTTGAGAGCGTTAAAGGCGCAAATCCTTCCTCCCGACGCTAAACTCATAGGAATCGAGGTTACAGCTCCAATAGAGCTTTACGTTTTAACTTCATTCATACTTGGAGTGGCTGTTACAATACCGGTTTTTGCCTATGAACTCTACAGATTTGTGGATCCAGCTCTGCTTCCAGAAGAAAGAAGAGCGATCTACCCTTTCACTCTATCTGTTTCACTACTATTTGTAGGTGGAGCTGCCTTCGGATTACTCGTGTTAACCCCGGTCTTCATCAGTTCCCTATTCCCATTCTTCTCCGTGGTTGGAGCAGAACCGATCATAAGCGTGATGGATTTCTATAACCTAATATTCACAGTAATTCTAGTCACTGGAGGCATATTTACCTTCCCAGCATTCTTCGTTCTTCTCGTCAAATTCGGAATAGTCAATACTGAAATGTTCAGGAAAAGAAGAAGGTACGTTTACGCAGCATTAGTCATAATTGCTATGCTCATCTCGCCTGGAAGCTCACCGCAAGGAAACCTATTACTATTTCTACCTCTAATTATGCTGTTCGAAATAGCAATATTCTTCGGTAAAAGATATGAAGAAAAAGGCGATGTTAAACCGATAAGACTACCTTGGCAAAGACCTAGATGTAAATTCTGTAATGCAGAGATCCCTGAAGGATCGCAGTTCTGCCCGGAATGTAGGAGATCGCAAGTTTAGATTATAGCCTTCTCAGTCTTCTTATCGAATAGATGCATCCTTTCCTTATTGATGCTCATCCAGACTTTGTCGCCGGGACGAGTAATGAATGTTGGTTCAGTTCTAGCCTTAATGATTATGTCTCCAATCTTTAGGTCAATTATAATCTCTGACCCTATAGGCTCAGTTACGTAGACCTCGGCTTGAAGGATAGAGTCAGCGGTTTTACTTTTGCTTAGATGTACATCTTCAGGCCTAACACCCAATATAAGCTCTGATCCAGTAGCATTTTTAGTGATTAATTCAGCAATGTCAGATGATATCGGGATCTTACAGAACTCCGCATCAAGATAAGTCTCCTTCTCCTTCACACTCAAGCTACACGGTATAAAGTTCATTGGTGGGCTACCAATAAATCCAGCTACGAAGAGGTTTGCAGGTTTATTAAATATCTCATTAGCGTCACCGTACTGTTGCAGTACGCCTAGATTCATTATGGCTACCTTATCAGCCATCGTCATAGCCTCAACCTGATCGTGAGTAACATAGATCGTTGTAACACCAAGTTCCCTCTGTAATCTCTTCAGTTCAGCCCTCATGTAAACACGCAGTTTAGCGTCTAGGTTGCTTAATGGCTCATCCATTAGGAAAACCTGGGGGTCTCTCACAATGGCTCTGCCGAGAGCAGTGCGTTGCGCTTCACCACCGCTGAGTTGTTTAGGCTTCCTATCTAGAAGGTGACTGATTCTTAATAGCTCAGCAGTCTTCTTAACTCGCTCAACTATCTCTTCCTTCGGGACTTTACGCATCTTAAGTGGGAAAGCAATGTTATCGAACACCGTCATATGTGGATACAATGCGTAGCTCTGAAAAACCATCGCGATATCCCTGTCTTTAGGCGGTAAATCATTCACTAATCTATCGCCTATGTAGATCTCTCCTTCATCTGGAATCTCTAAACCAGCAATACATCTCAACGTAGTCGTTTTTCCACATCCTGACGGCCCTAGGAGAACCACGAATTGCTTATCCTTAACTTCCAGGTTTAGTTGTCTAACTGCTACGGTCTTCCCGAAAGTCTTAGTAAGGTCCTTAAGAACCACCCTTGCCAAACAGACTCACCTTTACAGTATATTTTCCACTATAAAACTTTATATATTTTAATGGAAAATAAAAACTTTGTTGATTTTTGCAGCTATATTATCTACGGTTTAAATGCCCTACATAAAATTCGTGAGATGGTATCCCCTACCGCTATACGCATAAATAAGGAAAAAATGTTTAAGTGAAGTTT
>CAZHYI010000151.1:0-3803 GCA_964536595.1 uncultured Candidatus Bathyarchaeia archaeon | reverse complement strand
TTCCCAGAGTATTAGAAATTTGGGCATACAATTTCACCTCCCATAACCCTATTAAGTGAGCAAGACAAACTGACTATAGGAGGGTAAAGCCTCACCCACTCACCTAAACATTTTAACTTTAGAAGGTCAGGGTTCTGTTTTTTGAGGCTGGTGTGCTGGCCGTAACCCGCCTTCTGTTCTAGACGGCATTCGACTATACGGGCTACCTGCGCCTCCCGCAGAACTCATAGGCGCCTACTCGCCCTTTCACCGTGCAGGTCGGCCGTTTCAACACTTCCCTCAGCAACCTCGGCGACTTAGCACGCCTCAACGTAACGCTGAGGGATGTATCGTTTCTGCTCCGGAGCCAGGGATCTCTCCCTACGCCTTACGGCGTTGCACATCTGCGTGGTGGGCGGAATTTCCTCAGGCATATGCCCGGCAGCCGTCCACCAGCTCACCAGCCCCAAATAATAAATGATATTTAGAGCATATTAAACATTTTTAATTGCATAAAACAGTATATTCTACCTGGAATTGATAAGATGAGTTCTGTCACTCTCGATAGATACTTAACCCCTAACATTAAGAATGAGAAAAAGACTCCTTTAGTGGACAAGCTCACTGAGAGAGATGAAAATGAAGAACTGCAGGAAGGTGAGCTTCCCCCATCATACTTAATCTCCGCCGGATATGACGGAGAGAAACGCCTAGCCCGCCTAAAATTTTACGATCCAGAAACCAAAAAGATCTATTTCTGGTACGACAACACAGGACACCAACCCTACCTACTAACCAACTTAACAATTGAGGAGCTAGAGAAGCTTGAAGGTGTAATCAACCACCCAGGCCTAGACCACCTCGAGAAAGTGAAGAAGTATGATGCACTGAACGACAGATACATAGAGGTCACTAAGGTAGTCGCTAAGGACCCACTATCCATAGGCGGAAGATCCAGAAACGTCCTTAGAGAGGTCATACCTAAAGAGGCAAGCAAGATTTTCGGTCCAGAAAAAGAATGTAAAGTATGGGAATCCTACATAAAGTACTACCAAAGCTACATCTATGACAGACAGCTAATCCCAGGAATGAAGTACAAAACAGAACACAGAAAACTCATCCAAGTAGAGGAGAAGAGTAAAGAAGACATACTTAAGGAAGTTAGAAAAGCATTCAGCGATGAGCCTGAAGAGTTCCTTGAGTACCTTCTGGACTGGGCAATCCTACTAGAGACTGCCGCACCTAAATTTTATAGAGTAGCCCTAGACATAGAAGTCTTAGCTCCCCAACTGGATAGAATACCGGACGCTAGAGAAGCTAACTACCCAATAATATGCGTAGCCCTCATAGACAATGAAGGGAAAAAGAGAGTCCTACTACTGCAGCGTGAAGAGCTGAAGAAGGACTTAACAGAACTGCCCAAAGACCTAAAAGTTGAATTCTACTCCTCAGAAAGAGACCTAATCCAAGAAGTCTTCAGAGCACTCAAAGAGTACCCCTTCGTCCTAACCTTCAACGGCGATGGGTTCGACCTCCGTTACCTATGGCATAGAGCACAGAACCTCGGATTTAGGAGAGAGGAGATCCCCATTGAAGCTCAAGTTGAAAACTGCCTACTCACCTACGGAATCCACATCGATCTATACAAGTTCTTCTTCAACAGATCCATCCAGACCTACGCCTTCAGACGCAAATACCACAACATGACACTCGACGACGTCTCACTCGCACTCCTAGGCAAAGGCAAAGTGGAACTTGGAGAAAAATCAATTTCCGACCTAACCTACGCTGAGCTAGTCAAGTATTGCTCAATGGACGCGGAGTTACTCCTTGAACTAAGCAGCTTCAACAACGACTTAGTTATGAAGCTGCTGCTCGCCCTCACAAGAATAAGCAAAATGACAATGGAGGATGTAAGTAGACTCGGAGTTTCAAGATGGATAAGGAACATGTTCTACTACGAGCATAGACGCAGAGGAATGCTCATACCAAACAAGCAAGACATCCTAGACATTAAAGGAGTAACAGCAACCAAAGCTGTGATTAAAGGCAAAAAATATAAGGGCGCCATAGTTGTAAACCCTAAAGAAGGAGTACAATTCAACGTCATAGTTCTAGACTTCGCTAGCCTATACCCATCAATCATAAAGGAGTACAATCTCGGCTACCAAACCGTTCTCTGCCCACACCCAGAATGCAAAAACAACAAAATACCCGGAACGCCACACTGGGTATGCACCAAGAGGAGAGCCATTGAAAGTCTACTTATAGGCTCCCTAAGAGACCTCAGAGTTAAATGGTATAAACCCAAATCCAAAAGCGAAACTCTAGATGAATCAGTTAGAGGATGGTATGACGTTATACAGCAAGCACTAAAGGTTATCCTCAACGCCTCCTACGGAGTATTCGGAGCAGAAGCCTTCGATCTTTACTGCCCACCAGTAGCAGAGAGCACAGCCGCAATCGGTAGAGACGCAATAACCAAAACAATCAAGAAGGCTGAGGAACTCGGAATCGAAGTGATCTATGGAGACACAGACAGCATATTCCTCCACAGAGCTACCGAAGATAAAGTTAAGGCACTTATAGAATGGTCTGAAAGAGAGCTAAAATTAGGTTTAGAAGTAGACAAGGTGTACCGCTACACAGTCTTCTCAAGCCGAAAGAAGAATTATCTAGGCGTATTTATGGACGGTAAAGTCGACGCTAAGGGACTGACAGGCAAGAAGCGACACATACCACCATTCCTAGAGAGAACCTTCTATGAAGTCCTCCAGATATTGAGTGAAGTCCATAACGAGAGCGATTTCGAAGAGGCGAAATCAAAAATCAAGCAGATAATAAAGGACTGCTACATCAAACTGAAACATAGAAAATATCCACTAGAAGACTATGCATACCGCGTCGTACTTGGAAAACCACTGGAAAGTTACGTGAAGACCACACCGCAACACGTGAAGGCAGCGCTTCAACTGAAAAAGAGAGGCATAAGTGTAGGTGTCGGCGACGTCATAAATTACATTAAAACAGTGAGTAATAACGGTGTGAAGCCCTTAGAGTTGGCATCGATAGATGAAGTTGATGTAAAAAGATACTCAAGCGACCTAAGAGCAACATTCTCCCAGATACTGGAGCCTTTAGACATAGACTTCGATGAAGTTATAGGCCTAACCAGATTGGAGTCCTTCATGTAAAAGAAGTCTAACACAAAACTTTTAGTGAGGAGATAAAAGCTTATTAAACAGTAATCCACAATCATTAAATTGAAGGCACAATTTACACGTGACCACCCGCAAATCGGCGGCTTCAACCCCGACTTAAGGCGTTGCGCCTATGGATGAAGGGCTAGACCTCCACTTGCGGGTACAAAGATGAGGACCTAAAACTCAAATTTAGGTCCAAGATGGTTTGGTGCCAAACCCCAAGTCCAACCAGTTAGGTGCGGCCACTACCTACACCTACAACTCCGGTTGATCCTGCCGGACCCCACTGCTATCGGGGTGGGACTAAAACATGCGAGTCGAGCGCCTCCAGGCCATGGTGGAGGCGCGGCGCACGGCTCAGTAACACGTGGCTAACCTACCCTTAGGACGGGGATAACCCCGGGAAACTGGGGCTAATACCCGATAGGTGAGGAGTCCTGGAATGGCTCCTCGCCGAAAGGGCGTCGGAACCATGCCTTCCGACGCTGCCTAAGGATGGGGCCGCGGCCGATCAGGTTGTTGGTAGGGTAACGGCCTACCAAGCCTATAACCGGTACGGGCCGTGGGAGCGGGAGCCCGGAGATGGGCACTGAGACAAGGGCCCAGGTCCTACGGGACGCA
>CAZHYI010000150.1:0-3843 GCA_964536595.1 uncultured Candidatus Bathyarchaeia archaeon | reverse complement strand
CCATAGAGAAGTATGCCCTTTGGAGGTTTGATGCCCATACGTTTGAATATTTCGGGTCTCTTGAGGGGCCACTCAACAGCTTCACGTAGCTCCTGCTTAACCTCCTCTAATCCCCCAATGTCTTCCCAACGAACTGTAGGCACCTCAATTGAGACTTCCCTCATAGCTGTGGGCGTAATCTCTCTATAGGCGTTCAGGAAATCCTCCATCCTGACCTCCATCTTCTCCAAAACATGTGGCGGTATACGTTCCTCCTCGAGATTTATCTCTGGGAGATATCTGCGGAGGGCCTTCATAGCGGTCTCGCGGCAAAGAGCAGCTAAATCGGCTCCTGTATAACCATGAGTCATTTCAGCTAACTTCTTTAAATCTACATCTTCAGCTAATGGCATTCCTCTCGTGTGGATCTGCAGTATTTCATATCTACCTTGCTTATCTGGGACACCGATTTCTATTTCTCTATCGAAGCGTCCAGGCCTCCGTAGGGCTGGATCTAAAGCGTCTGGCCTGTTAGTAGCTCCTATAACGATCACGTTACCCCTACCGCTTAAGCCATCCATTAAAGATAGAAGCTGAGCTACGACTCTCCGTTCAACCTCACCCGTGACTTCCTCTCTTTTCGGTGCGATAGCGTCTAACTCATCTATGAATATGATGCTGGGAGCACTCTTCTGAGCCTGCTGGAAGATCTCTCTCAACCGAGCCTCAGACTCTCCATAGAACTTACTCATTATTTCTGGGCCATTAATGGAGTAGAAGTTCGCTTCAGACTCATTCGCCACAGCCCTAGCTAGCAATGTTTTTCCGCAGCCTGGGGGTCCATGAAGTAATACGCCTTTAGGTGGATCTATACCTAACCTCTGGAAAAGCTCTGGGTGTCTGAGGGGCAACTCAACCATTTCCCTTATTCTCTGTATCTCCTCATGCAAACCACCGATATCTTCATAGGTGGTTCTTGGAACGCCCTTAACTTCTGGTGCAGGTTCATTCAAAATATTCAAGGCAGTGTTATAAGTAACCTTAACTATACCCTTAGGTCGTGTTTTAACCACCGTGAAGGGGATTGCATGACCAAGCATCATAACGAGTGTGGAGTCCCCTTCTATGAAGGTTCGCTCCATAAGCCTATTCTTCACAAAATTAGTGAAATCTTCATCCACATTAAGCCTCATACCTACCGGAGCTAAAACTATATTCAAAGCCTCTTTAACTTTAGCTGGCCTAACAGTTACATATTCATTAATCGCTACTCCAGCATTCTTCCTTGTTAATCCATCAATCCTTATTATCCCTTTGCCTTGGTCTTCAGAGTAAGCTGGCCAGGCTACAGCACTCGTAGATCTCTTTCCGACAATCTCTATTACATCTCCAGCTGACACTCCCAGCGCTCTCATAGTTTCCTGATCTATCCTAGCTATGCCTCTCCCAACATCTCTCTGTTTAGCGTCTCCGACTCTAAGTTGAACTTCACTCATTTACTTAAACTCCCTATCTATTAATCTATCATTTGACTGAAGTGAAAAATCATATATAAATATAAGGTTGGATAATGTTATAATCTGCCCATAACTAAAGCTTCTACTTGGCCAACTTCTTCAAGACTCTTCAGTTTCCCCTCAACCTCATCCATTATTCCTGCCTCTTCTTCCGGAATTGTTACATGCGCTATCAATGCCACTAAGCCATAAGCTATTGGTTCCTCATCTATTCTCCTTACAGAAGCATACTCAGGAAGAACAGTTTTAATCTTTTCTTTCAGTTCATTTAGATCTACAGTTACGGATGAGGGAAAAATCTTTATCGAAAGATATATCTTACCCAACCATATCACCTCCTAAATCCTAAGAAGCCTACGCCTCTCTTCCATCTCCAAATTATTTGTCTTGGTTGATTACATATCCTCTTATTTAGGTTTCTGAAAAAAAGAATTGAATATCTCGATTATTAGGTCTAGGGATGGTTTGAAGATTTCTATGTTGTCAAAGAATGCAGCAGTATACTCTTCCTAGGCTTCTTTATAAACGATATACTCTAAACCTGAGGGTGGCTCAAAAAACTTCATTACATCCTCAATGGATTCACCCTTAATAATGATCTCTTCCAGAAAGTTTGTCCCTAACTTTCTTTCTCTAGCTAAATTTAAGTGTCGAATCTTTTCAGGATCGAACCCCATAACTCTAGCCGAGATGCTATCCACAGCAACCGGGTCGAAGCCAGCTATAACAAGATCCATCTTTACTGGTTTAAGACCCTTCGTCCATGTCCCTTCATTACCCCACAACCCATCAACAATACATAAGTTGATCCTATTCATAAATGCAAGATCCACTATCGTCTTATCGATAGTAGGCTCAGGCAACTCACCGTGAGGCAAAGCCATCTTCGCCCACCCATAATATTTCCCCGGAGCCGTTCCAATCATGTTCTTCAGACTTACAGTGATTCCTGAAAGAGGCCAAGCCTTAAGAGCTGGAACCGAAATTATCACATCCGCTTCACGAACGGTTTTCGGCACCCATATCTCCTTCAAAATTAAGTAGTCAGGCACCTTCGCACTGACACATTTATCATAATTTAAATCCACCATCTCCGCTTCGTAACTTTCAGCTATCTTATCCACACCCATCAAAGTGAAAGCATCTAGGGTTTCGCATCCTCCCGACCCTTCCCCAACAATAACTTCCCCACCAGCATCCTTAACTACGCCGATTAATGCATCTATAACTTCCGGATCCGTCGTATTAGCAGCGTCTTCAACTTCTGTTTGAGGGGCACATTTACCACCAGAATGCCTCTTCGCTCCTCCCACCCACGTGTAGTTAGGCTTTATTAAGATTTTATCACCGGGTTTAATGACTTGCTCCACCCCTCCGATAAGCTGAATAGCCTCCTTGACCATCCCCTCAACATCATTCCCCTTAACTATTGAGACGGGAGATTTTCCTTGGAGTTTTGGAACTGGTTTAAGAGCAGACTTTGAAAGTTCAGGATAAGTAGCTGTCGGTGTTGGGGTAGAGGTAGGCGTGGGTGTAGACGTTGGTCTACTTAGATAGTAGGCTGCTCCACCAATAGCGGCTGCAGCGATAGCACCACCAGCAATAGCTATGTACTCTCTTCTTGTGATCTCTCTAAAATTTTTTCACCTCATTTTATCGATAAAAGTTCTACAGAGCAATAATTTTATGAATTAATTAATATTTCTTGTTATTGTTGCCCTCTTAATTTGAGATTTATAGAGCCTTTTTGAAAATTACTTCCAGATCACTGATTGTAATTCTTCTTGGATTGCAGCTCATTAGACGCTGAATCTTCATTGAGTCTTTGCTTAAGGTTGATACATCCTCTTTTTTAACTCCGAAAGCACTTAAATTCTGAGGAATATTTATATCCTTAGCAAGGGCCTTAACGGCTTCTACACTCTTCATTGCTGCTTCTCTGGGAGAGAGCCCCTCTACCTTTTCTCCCATAAATCGAGCTATATCCGCGAACTTCTCAAAGTTGCTTGTAGCATTAAATTCCATAACGTGCGCCAAGAGTATAGCGTTCGCTACGCCATGTGGGATATGATACTTAGCGCCCATAGCCATAGCCATTGCGTGAATAGCTGTTAATCCAGCATTTGTGAAGGCTAAGCCTGCAAGAAGACTGGCCATAGACATCCCTCTTCTAGCCTCAAGGTCATATCCGTTATTGTACGCTCTCCTTAAGTATTTAGCTACCAACTTTATCGATGTAGCCGCTATCGCGTCTGTAAGGAGGTTTCCTCCAGTATATACTGGTCTCTCTTCCGGCCTTTTTGGTTTAGGTCTACAATCAAACCTCCTTGTAGTGTAGGCCTCTATA
>CAZHYI010000149.1:0-3874 GCA_964536595.1 uncultured Candidatus Bathyarchaeia archaeon | reverse complement strand
ATGATTCAAATTAAATTTTTAAATGATGTTTATAATATGATGGAGCGGAGATTGGTTTGAAGTTGATAGTTGATGTGAGGAGTAGGGAGGAATTTTATAGAGGACACATAAAGGGAAGTATAAATATACCTCTGTACGATCTGGAGTTCTACATTGATTTTCTGAAGGGGAAGGACGTCCTTCTATACTGTAATACTGGAAGAAGGGCGAAGATGTCTGCAGAATACCTCTCGAAAAGAGGGGTTAAAGCTACAGTTATTCCGTCAAGTGAAGTGGAGTCATACCAGATAGAGGGGAAGGAGATTATATGTGCCATTAATTATCTTTCTGTGAAGCCCGGTTTAGAAGAGGAGTTTGAGAGGAAAGTTGATGAGTTATGCCGTTTAACCTATGGCGAGGAAGGTTTTCTCGGATCTAAAATATTTAGGGTCTCAACGATCTCCTATGGGGGAAGTGGTCTTCAAGGTGAATATGAGGATATAGAGGTTAAACCAACGAAGTACATCATGTTAACCTATTGGTCAAGTAAAGAGGCTCATGAAAAGTTCCATAAGTTAGAGGGGATTATGAAGGGATTCATGGGTTTAATGAAGTGCCTTTCAGTAATGCCTTATGAAGAGTACGGTGAAATATTAAGGTAGGAAGTGTTTAGGTTCTTCTCCTAGCCAGCGCCCAAGCAATTAATGCCCCCACTATGAAACCTATGGGGACACCTATAGCTAGATACATATTCCTGGTGGACTCGAATGTTTCTTCCTGAAGAAGCTTAATATTAATTGTATTCACAGAGATTGATGTTTCAGCCTTATTCCCAGCTATGTCGTAGGCTTCAACTTTAATTTCGTGACTACCATCCCCCACCTTGGAGGTGTCCCACAAGTAAGTGTATTCCTCAGAGATAGCCATCGGGATCGGTGCTCCATCTATGTAGAGTAGAACCTTCTCTAGATTGGTGTCTGAAGCTGTAAAGATGATGTTTACGTCTCCCTTTAGAGTTTCCCCGTCACTTGGAGCCTCTATATTTACTAATGGAGCCGTGTTATCTATGATTACCTTCACTGAACTAACCACTGTGTTTCCGGCCATATCTTTAACTACCAGCCTGATCGATGAATCACCATCCTTCAATATCGTTGTGTCTAAGCTGTATTGCTGAGTGCCGCCTACAGTCCAAGTCTTAACGAGTGACCCGCCCACATAGAGATCCATACTCCGCAAGTTCACATCAGACCCTCTAATAATGATGGGGACGACTCCTCTCAAGAATGAATTATCACTGGGCGACCTGATCTCTGCTGTAGGTGCTGTATTATCTATCGTTGTGGCTGTTTCACTCACCGTGACATGTCCAGCCTTATCGTAAACGATGAGTTTTAGGAGGTGCATACCATCCTTGTACCTTGCTGTGTTTAGCTTGAAGGTTTTTGTTGCAGGCGTGCTCCATTCACTGATTAAGATGCCATCAATGTAAAGTTCCATTCTGTCGAAATTAGTGTCCTCACCAGTCACTGTGATGTCGGAGGATCCCTTCATATAGTCCTGAGCGGCTACTTGAGCATGCGGTTTCGTATTATCAACTATGAAGGTTAACTCTTCCATTCTTGAGTTTCCAGCTCTATCAGTAGCATTCACCTTAATAGAGTGTAGGCCGTCCTGAAGGTCTTTAGTGTTTAAGGTAGCTGTCCATAATCCTGTAGCCTCATCCAGCACCATACCCACATAGGAAGCGTCATCAATCGAGTATTTTACCGAACTCACGGAGTCAAGCTCATCTTTAGCGTACACTTTGATGTTTATCGTTCCGCTCTGAATCTCCTCTTTAACTGGGGAGATGATATTCACTGCTGGAGGAGCATCATCAACAACTACATTTAGGAGGGTCGACGCTGGCATCCCTGTGGATTCTAGAAGTTCAGGTATAAAGACGCCTATTTGTATGGGGTATATGCCTGCGGGGGTATCTTTAGGAACAGGTATGGATACATTGAAGCTGCTTGACCCCATAGCAGGTATCTCCTCTATAATCGAGGGTGTTATGTTCGCTGAGAACTGCGTGTAGGGGTTAAGGAGAATAGTTACGTTGTTAAGTTGTCTCCCTGTAGTTAGGGTGAAGGTTAAAGTTTCTGAGCCGCCGGGTTTTATTGGCACTGTAACTGAACCCCTCGGCGTCAGTTTAACAAGCTCTACTCTCCCAGTCAATCTTTCTGGATAGGCTGTACCATTAAACAATGTATTATGAAGTAAGACTGTATATATGCCTGGAACTGGGCTGCCCACTATATTATAGGTGTAGGAGGCTACGCTTCTGTTCGTCACATACCTATCTATCCATAATGGATAGGTTCCAGTCTGCATAGGCGAATTAATTGTGGCCGCTGTGAGGATTCCTGTCGGGTTTATTATGTAGAGATCTGCATCAGTCATTCTGTTTGTCCAGTTGCAGGAGATGAAGGCGGCTATCACATTTGGGTCCTCTATATCGATGAACCAAGTCTTCCAGTCTCCACTTTCATATGAGCCGCCCCAGTCAAAGTATCCATTAAAGATGTACGAGTCATACAGCTCAGCTGAAGGAGCTTTTTTCAAGTCATAAGTTAACTCGCTAGGAGGAATTACAGCTGGAACATTAACCGACAGTGGAACAGTTAATATTCTTGTGGATTCACTGGTCATATTAATCAAAATTTGGCCCTCATAGACGCCTTGAGCAGCTTCCGGCGGCACATTAATCTTCACGCTGAAAGTTTCATTGGAACTAGCATTAACAGTTATGTTGTTAGGCATTTCTACCCAGTCCCATTCAACCCTCTTGTAGAATTTTATGTTTATCATGAAGGGTGCAGAAATAGGATCTACATCTTCATTTTCTATTTGATAAATGAAAATTAAAGGTGTATACTTGAATTTTTGGTTGGGAAATCCGATTCGAACCTCATTGCTTGTACCAGTGTTATAACCGTAGTTTATGTGATAAACCTCGTTTATGTCGATCTCTCCATCAGCATCAATATCATTCCAGTCTTGAATGCATAAACCCCACCTATGATCCCAAATATAGTTTTCATCAACATCAAAGTATTCATATGGAACTATAAGTGAAACGATCATTAGGTCAGCATCAGCTGGTATAATAGAACTGTCAAGAACTGTGAGGTTACCCCAAGACCAACCCCAAAATTCCCAATCAGGCGGCATGGAGTCTGTAGAGCCCTTATAAGTTACAGTGGATCCCGCCTGCGTATATATTACTGGCGTTAAAGTAGCTTCTATATCACTTTCTGTTGGGTTTCTCATGAGGAACTCAGCTATTGCTGAGCCTCCAGGTTTGACGAAACCAGCAAACCATTGAGTATCACCGATAGGTTCCTGGGGCGGGCTGGGTGGGAGAGAAGCGTAAAAGAAGTTTGATGATGTATACCATGCCTGCTCCAGTCTTGAACGGATGTTTGACCATGTGGCTGACGAAGAAATTGTTACGCCAGCTACGCCTAGGGCAAGCTCAATAGCTGATAAAACGTCTACTCGTCCTGAACCTTGAACGAACGGGTCATATCCTAAATCCTTAGCGGTTGATTTTAGGATGAGCTTCGTCTCTATGGGCGTTGGTTTAGCTCCATAGGTTTGGTTGTACGCCTGAATAATGAGTGAAGCTGCACCCGCAGTGAGCGGGGTTGCCATACTTGTACCACCAAAGATGTCTACAGCATTGGAGCCGTCACCTTGACCAGCCCAAAGTGACGTTGCAACTAGACCCCACGCACCAACATTCACAACATCGGGTTTAGTATATCCTAACGGGGTTGGGCCTCTACTGCTCCAAGATATTACCTCATCGGAGTATCCACCTGCAAACCCGAATATTGAATGAGTAATA
>CAZHYI010000148.1:0-3876 GCA_964536595.1 uncultured Candidatus Bathyarchaeia archaeon | reverse complement strand
ATAGTGTTAAAGATGCCTACTGAACTTGACGAAACAGTAGGAATAGAAGGAGGCGTCACAGGGATTATATCATCCATAGCTAATATTGGGCCGACACTATTCCCAGTATTGATGGGTTACATTAAGGATATGACCGGCTCCTTCACTCTAGCTCTGATCATATTAGCGATATTAGCGGTGACTGCACCCTTGTTGGGCTTTCTTCTCAAAGAGGAATAGAAAGCCCTCTGAGTTAATGCATGTAGAAGAGCTATGTATGAGTATGTGTTTAGCTTAGAAGTCTGAATGATCGGAGATAGGATGTGTAGTCGTAGTACTTAATGAAGTCTGCGACGAACTCATTCACCGGATGATTGAGTATCTGCTCCGGCGTTCCAACCTGTATTATCTTTCCCTCATTCATAACGCCTAATCTATCAGCTAGAGCCATCCCTTCATTCAGGTTCTGGGTTACATAGATAGTGGTTATTCTGAGCTCTTCATGTAGTTGCCTTATCTTCTTCATCATTTTAACTCTGCTTGGCGGATCTATATTGCTCATAGGTTCATCCATCAATAGAACCTTAGGGGTAATGGTTAATGCTCTCCCTACAGCAACCTTCTGCTTTTCTCCCTGAGAGAGCTCATGGGGTTTCCTGTCAAAAAGCTCCCTTTGGATTCCTACATCCTCAGCCACTCTACTGACGATACTTCTAATCTTTTCTGTCATGAATCTTCTTAATTTCAAGGCAAAGCTTAGATTCGAGTGTTTTCTTTCATCATACACCTTCATGTGGGGGTAAAGAGCGTAACTCTGGAAGACCATGCGTACGCCTCTCTCAGATGGAGAGAGGTTATTCACTAGGACGTCGTCTATGTAGATGTTTCCTTTGTCGGGCTGGATTATTCCAGCGATGAGTCCTAGGAGGGTTGTTTTGCCGCATCCGTTGGGTCCAACCAGCACAAAAAACTCACGGTCTCTAATCTGTAGGTTTACGTCATTAACAGCTACTACTTTTCCAAACTTCTTGGTTAAATTCTCAAGAGTTACTTTAGCCAACTAGGTAAGACCTCGCAAGGTCCACTAAAAAATAGAAGAGCATGACTGCTTAAACGTTTTACTTCTGTACGATTGGAGAGAATAAAAATGGTCTTTAATAATGTAAGTCCATCCAGTATTTAGTTTGAAATTCTGTCTCAACCTTAGTCATTATCTCTAGTAGTGCTGCCCTCCCGGATTTAGTAGCTTTTTCAGCTCTCTTGATGGCTGGAATCACCTCGTCTGGATCTTCAACCTTTTCGTTATAACCTCCAAACGCTTCACCTATCTTAGCGTAGTCTCCTGAGAGGTGTGATGTAGAGGGAGTCCATTTAAAGTACGTTCCCAAGCCAGAGTTATTCAGAACTATTGTGATTATCGGTATTTTCTCTCTAACTGCGGTTTCGAAGTCCATTCCAACCATACCGAAGCCTCCGTCACCCATAACATTCACAACTGTCATTTCGGGCTTAGCGAGTTTGGCTCCCATAGCTCCGCCGAGTGAGTAACCTAGGGTGCTGTGGTGCCCCCAACCTATGTATCCTCTTGGTATGATCGCTTCGTAGAAGGCGGCTAAATGCTCTCTTGGGCAACCTGAATCATGAGTCACAATAGCATTCTCTCTATCAAGGGTATGCATGAGGTCCCACACCACCCTTAAAGGATTTATTGGCACTTCATTGGAGGTGAGTTTTGGCATCCACTCATTCAGCCACTCCTCCTTCACAGCTCTTATCTCTTCAGCCAGTTTTTCTCCTCTGTTACCTATAGGTTTCGTTTGGTTCTTTACTTCCTCTATCATCTGCTTCAGCACGAGTTTCGCGTCTCCTATAATGGCGTAGTCAACCTTATAGTCCCTATTGATGTCTCTCTCATCAACTACTGATTGAATTATTGTTTTGTCTTTAGGAATCGGTGCCCCAATAGGCGTGTGTGGGAGCCCCTTTGTGAGGCTTGCTCCTATAGCGAAGATTAGGTCTGCTTTACGGAGGAAGTAGGATGCTACTTTACTGCCTGTTCTACCGCCGTTCCCGACTGAGAGAGGGTGATTCTCTGGAAAGACGCTTTTCCCTTTCAGGGTGGTCATCACTGGTGCTTGGATGAGTTCAGCGAACTCTTTGAGTTCATTCCATGCTTGAGCGTACAGTACACCCTCACCAGCATATATGAGTGGGTTCTTAGCTGAGAGTAGAGCCCTAACAGCAACTTTTATGTCGTGTGGGTCTCCAGCGCATCTCCATCCTTTAACTGGTTCGTAATCGAATAGTTCATCATCGAACTCTTCCTGTGCAACATCTACTGGTAATTCAAGAACTACTGGTGAGGGTCTTCCAGATCTTAGGTAGGTGTATGCTCTTCTCATGAGTTCTGGGACTCTATATGCGAGGTTTATTCTCTCAACCCATTTTGTGACTTTATGTAGGGTGAATAGGGAGTCGAAGTCTTGTACAGGCCTCGCCCCTATCCTATATCGGGGTGACTGATCTGTGAATAGGAGCATGGGGACGAGATCGGCGAATGCTTGAGACAAACCGGGAAAAGCATTCTCGATTCCTACCCCACCAGCAACTAGAGCCACTCCAGACTTAAAACTAACTCTTGTGTATCCATCCGCTATGTTGACGGCGACTCTCTCTTGCCTTGTGAGTATGGTTCTTACTCCAGCCTCTGCTAGGGGATTTATTAGGGTGTTAGGTGGGAAGCAACTGACAAACTCTACACCTTCCATCTTAAGAATCTTAACTATAGCCTCAACTGCCTTCAAAAATCTCACCTTCCTCCAGTGAATATTCTGAACTGAACTTAAAAATCTTCCACGAAGAGAAGAAATAACTATTAAGCATTTATCTTGGATAGCCTGAAGTAGGTGGTAATTAGGAAAATATGCTGTTAGCTTGATGATTATTCGAGATATAAGTTATTGTTTGATATCGAAGTATTTTGAAGAAAAAGAGAAGGAAATATTCTCCTCTTATTGAGCGTTCCCTATCATTTTTGAGCTAACTTCTTAATAGCTTCTATAACTTGACCCACAGTGAGCATTGGGATAACCTTGAAGTTTACGTAGGGCTGCCATTCTATTAGGGTTGAGTATAGTTCTGGCTCACTCAGGTCGTTGGTGCCGTAACCGGATCCTCCACCGACATCTACTCCCCACTCCTTTAGTGCGCCGGCTTGTAGGTCTGTCTTGACCATGTTGAGCATTGTTAACCAGAGTTTCAGTCTTTCTTCGGGTGTCTTAGGTGTGAATGTAGGATCTATTTCCCATAGTATCAGAAATTTGGGCATACAATTTCACCTCCCATAACCCTATTAAGTGAGTGAGACAAACCGACTATAGAAAGGGTAAAGCCCCACCCACTCACCTAAACATTAAGAAAAATAAAAATGTAATACTTTTGAGCTTATACAATTTTTACCATTAAATATTCTGTGTAGTTTCAGTTTTAGAAAGCAGACCGTATAAGATTGAAATGCCTCCTAAAATCATTAAAATTATACTGGCTGAATATATGAGTGAGACATAAGTATAAGTAGAACCAAAGAAGAGTGGAACAGAGGACAATAGGCGATAATAAGGATATATCCATCCATAAATGCCAACGCCGATAGCGACTAGAATAACACCGAGAATGATAAAGTTGTTCTTCAAATTAAGTCCCAAAAACTTGTTTATCATTTCCATTTTATAATTTTTGCTTTGGAATACTCTAGAATGATAAGTTTAAAATAAATAAATGACAAAAATAATTAATGTGTGAAGGTTTTTGTCTCGAACAAAGCTTGCTATAATTTTTTTAATTGTTATTATAGCTATCCCTTCAATTTTCTTCGGTGTTCTCTATTATCAATTTACA
>CAZHYI010000147.1:0-3882 GCA_964536595.1 uncultured Candidatus Bathyarchaeia archaeon | reverse complement strand
CCTCTAGGGCTGATTGTGTGACCGACCAACACGGCTGTGAGGGTTGATACGAACCCGTCCCTAGGTCCCAGCACAATGCCTGCTAGGGGGCTCATAACAAAGATCAGTCCATACCAGACGCCCTCTGTGAAGGTAGGCGTAACTATCGAATCAAACACTACCTCGAGAGCGGCTATGATGGCTATCGCCGCTAACCGTTTCGAGTCCATACTGATTCATTCTTTGAAGCTAAATTGAGCCTTTAGAAGGTTTACCATCCAACAGCATAGGCTACTCCAGCTCTAGGTGAAGCTGCACCAACCATAACTCCTTTATCATGATCTATCATAACAGCTGTAACTCTACCGTGAGACCACCCATCATCAACCCTTATCTTATGCCCCTTCCTAGCTAACGCTTCACGCGTCTCCTCCGGAATTCTATCCTCAACAGCAACTAAGCCTGGATGCGCATCGTGAGGATAGAAGGATGCTGGGAAATGCAGTATGTGGAAGGTTGGTGCATCAATAGCCTCCTGCAAATTCATCCCGAAATCCACAAAGTTCAGGAAAAACTGTAAAGTCCACTGATCCTGCCTATCACCGCCAGGCGTCCCAAAAGCCATGAAGGGCTCACCATCCTTCAGAACCATGGATGGTGTTAAGGTTGTGCTTGGCCTTTTACCCGGCTCCAAAGCCTCAGCATGATTCGGGTCTAAATAGAACATCTGTGCTCTAGTTCCGAGCGGGAAGCCTAAACCCTCAATTACAGGAGAGGACTGAATCCAACCTCCACTTGGAGTAGCTGAAATCATGTTGCCTTGCTCATCAACAACATCCAGATGCGTAGTATCGAAGCATTCAGAGCGAGAATTAACATTACCGATTGTTCCAGGTATGAGCTCCATACTCGCCCTTTCAGGATCGATAAGCCTTCTTCGCTCATCAGCGTACTCTTTAGACAGAAGCCTATCCAGAGGAACGTGCACAAAGTCGGGATCCGCATAGTACTTCTCTCTATCAGCGAAGGCTAACTTAGCAACCTCCACAACCGTATGAATATACTCTGCAGTATTATGCCCCATAGACGCTAAATCGAAGAATTCGAGCATGTTAAGCTGCTGCAGGAAGACTGGGCCTTGAGTCCAAGGTCCACACTTAAAGACTTGGTAGCCACGATAATTGGTTGTAACTGGATTCTCAATCTTCGTTCGGTACTCAGCAAAATCCTCTAGAGTAAGTAAACCCTTATTGTATTTCCCGCTGGCATCCAAAAAGGCGTTCTCATGGATAAACTTAACAATCTTCTTCGCTATAGGCCCCTTATAGAAGTAGTCCCGGGCAGCCCTAATCGCTTTAACCCTACCCCTAAACCTATTTTCACGCTCACACTTCAGAACCCCCATGAATGTCTCAGCCCAATCACTCTGAACCAATATCTCACCTACATCGGGCACCTTACCGTCAGGAAGAAAGATCTTCGCTGTTGTAGGCCACTCCTCAAGAAACCTCTTCGCATGGACCTTCAAGCTTTCATGAAGGTATGGATACATGGGGAAGCCCTCCTCAGCCAGCTCTATAGCCGGCTCCAACACATCCTCCAACCTCATAGTTCCAAACCTAATTAGAGCGGTTACCCAAGCATCGAAGGTTGCTGGAACAGTAGCTGGAAGTAACCCATCACCCGGAATAATATCTATCCCTCTACTCTTAAACCGCTCGATGGTTGCGGCTTTAGGAGCGGTGCCTTGACCATTAATGGCGTAAACCCTACCTTCATCAGCAGAATAAATTAAGATTGGAGATTCACCGCCAATTCCATAATTATGCGGCTCCAACACAGCCAAGGCAAACCCAGCCGCCACACCAGCATCAATAGCGTTCCCTCCAGCCTCAAGAATTCTAAGCCCAATAATGCTGGCTAAGTAATGCCCTGAAGATACTACGCCGTGAGTACCCATTATAAGCGGCCTAGTGATAAACTTCACACTCTCACTCTCCACTCTTATTTAGTCTCACTACAAATTTGAGAGATCAATTTTTAGATTTTGTGTAATTAACCTTTACATGGTTATAGAGAAAAAATCCTTCGCAGAAGGCGGCGTTCCGTTTCTACAGTATTCTCAAGAGCCTTACATCAATTATTTCTTTTTTCGTTTAATCAAAATGGCTGCGACAACTACTGTTAAGATAATTATTACTGAGTAGAATAGTATGGGTTCCCATATAAATAATCCTCCTAAGAACTGTCCTTTTTCTTCTCCTACTATTATGGTTACCTTATCTTCTGCAGTGTGTCCCATAGAATCTATCACAGTAAGTGTTATTTCATGCCTCCCTTCTGAAAGATTATTGATTTTTAGTTCTTCCCCATAACCCAATATTCCATCCAGACTCGACGACCATTCTATAGTTAGTCCACTATACTCCGTATCTTCTAGGTCGTAGCCTAAACCTTTAAGGAGTATTTCTTCGCCAAGCTGAAATTTCTCTTCATTCTTAGGCGCCTCTATAAAGGCTAGCGGTGTTTTATCAGTTACAACGAAGGGTTCGGATAGGTCGTAGCCCACATTAAAACCGTCGGTAGCCACAACCTTAATTAAACATTGATCTCCACCGGGAAGCTTTGATAAGTCAAGCGTATACTTTGTCTCATTTATCTCAATCGCCAACGCGATCCAACTTTCGCCCCCATCATGACTATAGAGGATCGAGTAATACATTTTGTCTCCATCAAGATCCTCCGCTTTCCATTCGAGATCAAGAGTTCCATTTTTCACTTCTCCACCATTCGGTTTAAGAATCTCAACTACTGGAGAATGCGGGGTTCTATAGATGAAACTCAGGATTTCCTCTCCCTTCTTGATGACCACCGTGGCTGTCTCATTTGGGAATGGTATTGAAAATCCGAAGGCCATAAATTCATTCTTTAATTCCGTTCCGAAGTTTGCGCTGTAGAGGATCTTGCCTGATGGAGCTACGCATTGAATTTTATATTTCCCCTCATCTGGGGAGCCTATAGGAGTATCTGGTTCTCCTTCAAGGATATAGCAATTATCTAATTTAACAGTGTCATTTTTGAAGATTATTCCCGATACGTATAGAATCTTCTCCTCAGGAGGGTCTGCGAGATACTTGAAGAGTTCTTTATAGGTTTCGTCGCAAACCCAAATTGCAGATGGATAATCTGGATTGCTTCCCATAAAGCAGTATACATTACCAGTTCCAAGACCGAAAGCTGCAATTTTCTCGTTCTCTTTCGTAACATTATAGATTTTCCCATCTTTCAGTATTAACCCCTTAACATTATTTCCGAAGTATGGATGTTCAGTATACTCTTCTCTGAACCTGTTAAGACCTAAAGTGTGACCTATTTCATGAGCTGTGACGCCTTTCACTGCATTGTATTTAACTATAACTGCTTTAGTCCAGTAAAACACATCGAAATATCCCCATTTAATAATCCAGGATGAGAAGCCCTGTTCACCTTCATTCCACCATTCTTTAGTGTCTGGAAGCACCCCTACAATTTTTCTTCCTTCCAGAACGGATTTGAGAGATAACCATTTCAGCAAGTTATATCTCTTCAAATTTAAGAGCGGAGCGTGTTTAGCCCATCCCGGTGGATTCCAGTTAATTACGTCCTCCGAAAAATTTAAGTTTGAATCTGGAAGAGGATAAACGCTTCGCATAAACTTTTCTTGTTCTCTGCAAAAATCAAGGAATTTACCTTCCGCACTTATACTTTTCAGATCTAATTCTATCGGAACGAATAGTATATTTAATGTCTTCATCTTTTTAACGCGAAATGATTTAATTTTTAACATGTCATCGATGTATTTTATATCCATATATTTGTAGTCGGAATCAACCAGCGCTGAGACGGAATAGCTTCCTTCAGGAA
>CAZHYI010000146.1:0-3909 GCA_964536595.1 uncultured Candidatus Bathyarchaeia archaeon | reverse complement strand
TTCTTAACTGAAAACTTTCTTCTCTCGACCTCCCTCACTTTTTTAATTCTCTCCACTCCACTAAGAATCATTCTTTTAGCCTTAATCTCTGCTCCTTCAAGATCACCTCTATGCGGCCATAAGCATTGCTCCCTAATATTCACGATCTCCACTAGGTGGGGTTGAAGCCCCTCATTCTCAAGCGTTCTCCTTAAAGTATACTCAAGAATTTTAGGAGTACAAGCAACTATGAGAACTCTATCTACATCCTTTCTCAAGGTCATACATAGCTCTCTTCTTCCTGATTCCCCACATAAGAAGCTGAACCTTTTGACTAAGGAGACTCCGCTAAGACTTCTAGCCCACTTCTCTAGAGATTCGAAATCTAAGAGCCTTGAGAGTTCTCCTCCACAGTCACATAGGAAGACTCCGATCTTAAGATCTTTCATCATCACTCCTCCACACTCCTCAATATGGTAGGAAGATCCAATTCCCTCTCAACATTAATGGATTCTTCAGGGCAAACCTCTCTACACTTCTCACATACCACACATCTTTTAGGGTCAAACTTGGTTGTCCAGAACTCCTTTAAACTTTCAGGCACCAGTACTGGTTTTGAAGGCGCTCTCAACGATAGCCGCATTAAGGTTTTAAATATTAGAGTGCGCTTCTTATCCTCCTTCTCCTCTTCTTTACCCATCAAATTGAATATCTCCTTTAGATCCAACTCTCCTACATAATTGATGGCTTCTTCAGGGCAAACTTCTCCACATTTGCGGCAGCCTATACAGCTAGATACGTCACAGTGTAGATCACCGAACTCATCCAGTCCTTCAGGTACTGGTATGGGCTTATCAGGTAACTTCAAAGCGATGTTTCTAAGTATTTTGTAAAGTAGAGATCTCTTATTCTCCTCATCATTCATGTCTATAGGTTCTCTTCGTAATTTAATTGGGCCGAGTTTACTAATTCTCTCCGTCATCATTTTAACTATCTCAACGAACTCCGGTGCCATAGCTGAAGATATGAAGAACATCTCTAGCCTCTCATCCTCAATACCTACCGCCCTCAACATTTCCTTAGCGAGCATAACCCTCTTCTCAGCATGTAGGTTTCCCTCAACGAAGTGGCATCCACCCTTCAAACATCCCGCTACAATTACCCCATCAGCACCGATCTCGAATGCCCTCAAAATATGAATTATGTCTACCCGTCCGGAGCATGGCACACGAATTATTCTAACGGTGGCTGGATACTGCATCCTACTAATTCCTGCTAAATCCGCTGCGGCATAGGCGCAATAGTTGCAGCAGAAAGCTATTATCTTTATGCTCTTCTTCAATCTAGACTCCTCTATGTAGCGTAATTAGTGAATCTAGCATAGCGATGAGCTGCGTATCTCTGTAATGTCTGAGCTGAATAGCTCCAACGGGACATTTAGATGAGCATGAACCGCATCCTTTACACTTAACATCTACGACCCTAACGACTTCTCTCTCTTCATCCAGCTCTATAGCACCAAACGGGCAAACCTCTATGCATTTACCACAACCTACACACAATTCTTCATTCACTTCAGCCGTTACTAAATCTCTAAGAATCCTACCTTTACTCAGAAGCGTACTAACCTTGGCAGCGGCCCCACTTGCTTGTGAGACAGAATCTATAATATCTTTAGGTCCCTGTGCTGCTCCAGCTAGGAAAATTCCTTCTGTAAAGCTTTCTAGCGGGTTCATCTTAGGATGCCTCTCTTGAAAGAATCCGTCAGGGCTTAATGTTAAGTTCAGTAAGGACCTTACGTCTTCAGTGTCAGATCTCGGAACCATTCCTTCCACCAGCACAACGAGATCGGCGGCAATCTCCAACGTAACATCCAGAACTTTATCCTTAACAGTGACTATCTGCTCGCCGTCTTTAACATCAACTTTCGGTGGTTCGTCTTGAGAGAAGCGTATAAAGTTCACTCCTAAATCCCTACATTTTCTATATAGCTCCTCATGCATCCTAGAGAATGCCCTAATATCTCTATACAAGACATAAACCTCAGAGTTTGGATAGTTCTCCTTGATTATTTTAGAGTTCTTTAGGGCGCTGGAGCAGCAGTATCTTGAACAGTAAGCATTAATCTTTCCATCTTTTCCACTTTTCTGCCTTGATCCTACACACATTATGAAAACTACGCTTTTCGGAACTTTACCGTCAGAAGGTCTCCTTAATTCCCCTTTTGTAGGACCATTTCTCGATAAGAGCCTCTCTAATCCCAGCTGAGTTATAACATCCTTATGAACTCCGTACCCATACTCCCCTGAAGGATTATAAGTTTCAAATCCAGTTGCTACAATTATAGCTCCAACATCAAACTCCGCCTCTTTAGGTACCGAATTAAGATTTATGGCTCCAGCCTCACAAACTTTAACGCATTCACCGCAGAACGTGCAGTGCTCAGCATCTATAATATAGTTCTTTGGTAACCCGCTCCCGCTGGGTATATAAATTGCTTTTCTAGAGTCTAGACAAAGATTTATCGGGTTAGGCAGAGATACTGGACAAGCATCTTCACATTTACCACATAAATTACAGCTTTCATCTACAAAAGTAGGCCTCTTTTTGATCTTCACATGGAAGTTACCTACATAACCAGTAACTTCACAAATATCGCTATTAAGGTAAACCTTAATTCTAGGATTGCCTAAAACCTTCTCACCCACCGACTTCACATATTCAGCTGCATCTTTTCCCCAGTACAAAGTATTCAGTAAAGCAACGTTTCCACCTAGATATGGCTGCCTTTCAACCAAATAGACTTGGAATCCTACCTCAGCAAGATCTAAAGCCGCCCTTAAACCAGCTGCTCCACCACCAATAACTAGAGCTGACCGTGTAACGGGAATCTCCTTCTTCGGTATAGGCTCCAGTCGGCATGCTCTAGCTACAGCCATCCTAACCAAATCTTTAGCCTTCTCAGTTGCACTAGCAGGATCTGACATGTGCGCCCAAGAAACTTGCTCCCTAATATTTGCCATCTCAAAGAAATATGGGTTTAACCCTTCCTCCTCTAAGACTCTCTGATAAGTCGGTTCATGCATCCTCGGAGAGCATGAAGCCACAACTACACGATTAACTCCCAGCTTCCTTATATCCTCTCTTATCAATGATTGCCCTGGCTGGGAGCACATGTACACATAGTTTCTAGCCACAACTACGTTGGGAAGTTTAGCTGCTTCCCTTGTTACTTCCTCAACGTCCACTACACTGGCTATGTTAATTCCACAATGACAAATATAAACACCTACTCTTACATCTTCACTCATTGCTCTTCCCTCCATGATTCGCAATTACAATAGCAGCCTTCATAGCGGCTGCGCTGGCCTGCGCGATAGAGTCCGGTATATCCTTCGGCCCCTCAGCTGCTCCAGCTATAAAGATTCCCGGTATAGGTGTAACAACTGAAGATTCCTCTGGAGATACTGATTGGAAGAATCCGTCGGGGGCTCTGGGTAATCCCACAGCTTTAACTAATGCCTCAGATTCCCTGTTCGGAGTTAGGCCTACGGACAATATGACCATGTCAAATTCCTCTTGGAGTAACACTCCTCTATCAGAATCCTCCGCTTTTACAATCAACCTTTGTGTTTTAGGGTTCTCCACCACTTCACTCACTATACCTCGAATAAACTTTATATTAAATTCCTCAATTGCTCTTTGATAGAACTCCTCAAATCCTTTACCGTACGCCCTAATATCAATGTAGAAAATATATACTTCAGTGTCGGGATAATGCTCCTTTATTAGTATAGCCTGCTTAATAGCGTACATACAACATACTCTTGAACAGTTAAGATTCGAGGATTTTTCATCTCTTGAGCCTACACACTGAATGAAGGCAACCTTCTTCGGCACTTCCCCATTGGAAGGCCTTAACAGCTCTCC
>CAZHYI010000145.1:0-3910 GCA_964536595.1 uncultured Candidatus Bathyarchaeia archaeon | reverse complement strand
TATTTAAGCTATCAATCAAATACACTTCATTACTTATAATTCCAGCCTCAATACTCATAGCCACAATATCAAAAGAACTGATCTACACAATTTATGGCCCAACCTACACACAAGCACCTCTGTTCTTAACATTATACATTATAACTTTCCTATATACCGCCATTGGTTCCCAAGTAATAGGCATATTCCTTAATGGCATAGGAGACACCAAAACAACCTTCAAAATAAACCTCTTAAGCCTAGCCTCATTCATACCACTAAGCCTCCTAACAACTCAACTCTACAGAACCCCAGGCCTAATAGTCGCGCTACTGACATCAGGCCTTCTAGCAACACTATACGCATTATACATTACAAAGAAAAAATACAGCATGAACATCGACATCAACAACTCATTAAGAATCCTTAAAGCAGCAACCCTCTCAGCAGCACCAATACTGCTACTTCTACATATCTCGCCACTCCAACCCCTAATAAACGCTATATTAGGAGGCATACTCTACCTCATCACCTACATGACACTCGCACCACTAACCGGAGCAGTCACCCAAAACGACATACAGAACCTAAAACAAATATTCAGCAAAATCAAACCCGCATGGCCAATCCTAAAAACCATACTAACCTACGAAGATAAATTGCTCAAATCAAAACTCACAAGAGAAAGTTACTAATAAACACCCAACTAGGGATCTTTCAACACAACATATGCTAAGCAACCACATCAATCCTAGGATGCCTACATCCCCCCTTAGATCTATATGCACAAAAACACCAAGCAGTCGCTATGAATACGCTTCGCATTTTTGATTATTGCCCTCAAAGAAGAAGTTTTTACTAGACCAATATTATGTGAAATCGGACCTGAAGGGCGTTGAAGAATAAGATTTATATTCTCCCACGAAATTCATTCCCACAGTGGGAAAATGAGCGTCAAAGAAACTATTGTTGATAGTAAGGGGAGGATTCTGATACCGAAAGAAATTCGCGAAAAGATTGGCTTAAAGGCTGGAGATAGGACACGACTTAAAGTGGAGGAGGGAAAAATCATTGTTATACCGCCAATCTCACCTGAAGAATTCATTGAGGAGATGGAGGGCTGCATAAAGGAAGGAACACCAACCATCGATCCCTTAAGGCTTAAAAAGATTTGGGAGAAGACAGAAGACCAAAAGTGACCGAGAAATGACATTCATAGACTCTAACATGTGGTGCTACTATTTCGACCGACGCTTGCCTGAACATGAGCATGTGCGCGAACCCATAAGGGAAAACATAAAATCAGAGGAAATTGTATGCAACACCATCATAGTAATGGAGGTAGCCCACTACCTCGTCAGACACTTTCCAGCAAATGTTGCCCGCAGAAAAATATCTTACTTCACAGATCTGAGAAACATGAGAATCATAGACTTCAACAAGCAGATGATGACAGAAGCCCTCGAAAGCCTCATCAAATATGCCTATACAATAGGTTTAGGAGGAAGAGACGCAACGATAATAGCCACACTAAAATCACTGCACATAAATAAGATTCTAACCCACGACAACACCCTCAAACGTCTAGCAACCAAACTCGAAATGGAAGTAATAGACCCTATACCCGCAAAATAGCCGCATTGTTGGAGCACAAGACTTATAAATGAAACATTCCTCCTTAAAGTGGGAAATTAATATGGAAATTAAAATTGGTAACAAGGGAAGGATAACTCTACCGACAAAAATAAGAATGCTCCTAGGCATAAAAGAAGGCGACTCACTAACAATAGAAATCACAAGTAGAGGCATACTCCTCAAGCCTAAAGCCCCATCAGCAAAGGAGGTTTGGGGAGCAGCCAAACTCGAAAAAGTCGAGATTGAAGAGATTGAAGAAGCATTGGGCAGGGAGCCCTAAATGCGTTTCTTAGACTCAAACGTGTTCATGTATCACTTAACCGCCGACGCCACCTACGGACAGAAAGCCAGAACCATAATCGAGAAAATAGAGTCAGGAGAAAATGCAGCCACATCAACACTTGTAATAGCCCAAGTATGCAGCTATCTCAAATGGAAAAAGAAAGAAAATGTGATACCCCTATTCCTATCATTCCTAAAAGGGCTAACATCCCTCCAAAAAATCGAAACCAACATACTAGACTTCGAGGAAGCCAGAAGTCTACAATCCCAACTAAACCTCCCATGGTCCATGTGGGACGACCTAGTAATAACCGCCCAAATGAAGAGGCTGAACATCAAAGAGATATACTCAAACGACCAAGACTTCGACAAAATCCCAAAAATAAAAAGAATCTTCTAAACGCCATTACATGCCGATCAAGAGCAGCTTTACACACAGAGAAAAACTTCATGTATAACCACATGGCTAAATTATGCGCACTTTTAGAACAACCATACCGATTCATGAGAGCATTATTCCACTCACAGCCTATAAACTCAGATTGCATCATCCTTTCATCAGTTACAACCAATACAGCACCATTAGAGAATGCGGTCACATCAATATAAAAATATGTAAACTTTATATGAGTCTACTTATATAAAATCGTTACGGTAATATAGATGAGATACATCACAGTTTCTGCTAAAATCCCCCGAAGACTGAAGGAACTTCTGGATAAGTATGGCATCAAACCCGGACCTATTATTAGGAGGGCTTTAGAGAAGGAGGCTAAAAAGAGAATGCTGAACGAGATTGAGGAAAAAGCCAGAAACCTCAGTAGTAAGCTAATACACATAACCGACGAAGAGATAGTTAAGCTAATACGCGAGGATAGAGAGAGAAAATGAGTCTCCTCTTCGATGCAAGCTCCTTAGTAAACCTCATTAAAAAAGGAAACACCAAACCGCTATTAGATGGTTCAACGATCGATTTAGCCCCTTATGAATGCCTAAACGCTATATGGAAAGAATATGCACTTCTGAAGAAGTTGGATAGAGAACTCGCCCTAGAATTCTTAGACACAATAGTCGACGCATTTAAGATAGTTGACGTAAAATCTATAAGAGGCTCAGAGAAGGAGATCTTCAACTTCGCCCTACAAGAAAAGATCAATGTGTATGACGCATCATACCTATACACAGCTATAAAAAATAATCTCACCCTCATAACGGATGACCAAGAACTTAAGAGTAAAGCATTAAGACACATTAAAGTGATAAGTACTGAAGAATTGGCAAGCATATAATCCAAACACCAAAAAGGCTCCAGAAAAAACATGCTCACAAACCCTCTATAAAAAGGACTTGATAAAACTAATAAACAAAAATCGTCCAATAAAAGAAGATCTGAAATGACTGAAAATAAGGTTTCAATTAATATAAGTAAGGAGCTTTACGAGAAGATCCGTAAAGAGGTTGAGGAGAACCAAGGAGAATTCAAAAGCGTAGAAGATTATGTGGAGTTCGTCTTGAGGGAGATACTTAAAGAGGAGGAAGAGGAGAGCGTCTACACGCCAGAAGAGGAAGAAGAAATAAAGAAGCGGCTTAGAGCCCTAGGATACCTCTAACAAAATGAAACTAACCGAGATATCCGAGAGCCCTCAACCTTCTCTCCATATCCTCAGACTCCAAATCCGGAAGATGCTTCCTAATCAAGAAAATAATATACTCAGTTGTACTACGGTAACCAGTCCCCTTCAGGGACTTAGTAAGCCTCTCATAGAGCGGCTTAGGAATAGGAATATTAACGTACTCCACCATACCAATTAACCCTCAACAAAGAATAACACGGCAAGCCATAAAACATTTACCATCACTGAAATATCTATGATACTTCAATTACATAAAACTTAAATATCATATGGAAAGTTAGAAGAAACCATGCAAGACCGCCTCACCAACCTAGAAAAGAGAAGTATATCAATAATAAGGGAAGCCAGAGCCCAATTCAAGAACCTAGCAGTTTTATGGA
>CAZHYI010000144.1:0-3910 GCA_964536595.1 uncultured Candidatus Bathyarchaeia archaeon | reverse complement strand
TATTTGGAGCCTCTCTGAGGAGAACCTCTCAATCTATCTCTTCCACAACACCTCCTACCAGACAGCTCAACTATTAGACACTGATCCATCAATCCTCTATAAGGCGAGTGATGAAGATGGAAATCCCTATGTAACTTTAAAGCTTGACAGGTCTGAACTGAAGTCTGGTGAAAACCTCACATTTCAAACAGTCTTCAAAGCATCAAAGAGGAAGAAAATAAAGATTGAGTTGAATGGGCTGCCCGGTGAACTCTCTGATATACCCGATGAGTTGAGAGAAAAATATTGTAAGGGGAGTGCTGTATGGCAGATAAACAATACTGAACTTAGAGATTTAGCGTTTGAGTTAGCGAGTGGCCGCAACACAGTTTTGGATATTGTACTTAACTACGTGAAGTGGATAAAGAGCAATGTGAAGTACGCCTTCGAACAGGAAGTACCACTATACCCAAACGAAACCTATAGGGAACGACTCGGCGACTGCGACGATCAAGCAATACTACTCATAACCCTATGCAGAATCTACGGAATCCCAGCCTACCTCCAAATAGGATGCATCTACAACCCATCCATCCCTACACAAGAGAGCATTTTCTGGAATGGACACTTCATATACAAATACGAAAAGATCGCCTGGCACGGATGGGCTATAGTGTATATTCCACCTTGGGGTTGGCTCCCAATAGACCTAACCTACTCCTCCCCAGATCCTATGTCCACCATAACAAACGCTGCAATAAACTCAGAATTCACGTTGCTATACCTCAACATTTCTGACCAAGACTATGTCGGAGACAGCAGAAGGGAGAGAGAAAGACTTGAGAGAGGAAACCTTATAATTAAAATGTTTGACCGAATGAACGAATACAAGGAAGAAACACTGTCTATTATGATAACTGTTACTCCCGAAGAAATATACCAAATAAACCTAAGGCGGATTAGGTACTACGCATAATATTTATTTAAATACAACTGATATATACAATATTTATAAATTTATAGGGTATTTCGGAAAAGTATATATTTAAATTATACTCCCTATTATCCTCTACAAGAAAAGTGATAAAAATGAAAACCCTTGAAATTACACCCCTGAAAGATAAACGGCTTAACGTCCTAATAATCGAGAAAGAATACAATGAACCCTTCTGGCTAATCGAACCCCAATCTTCACTGCCATCCCAAAAATTACTGACGCTCTTCAGACCCTCCATAGCCTTCTACAGATTCATAGAAAGGTTGATTAAGGAAGTTAAACCCGACTTCGCAACCGAGGAGCTTGGAATGCGCTCCACAAAGGAGTTCTATGAAAACAACACATTAGCAGAACTATTTAGAAGAAATAATATTCCTTTCTTCCCCGTCGACATAGACGAGTACGCTAGAACCTATCTGGAGAGCAGCATAGATGAGAAGAAGCAATTGAGAGACCGAATGCTCGAAGCGCTAGACAAACTATCCAACGAAAGCAAAGAATCCAATTTAGAAAGGGACTATCTCATATCGTACGCTCAATGTTTACAGCAGGAGCTTGAGGATGAGCTGCATGAAGTATGCTTCCCTGTTAGAGAAAGATGGATTGTCATGGGCATCCTAAACAAAGCTCAAGAAATCAATGAAAAGGATGAAGTTACATGCCTCCACATCTGTAGCC
Organism: uncultured Candidatus Bathyarchaeia archaeon; assembly: GCA_964536595.1. Taxonomy (GTDB): domain Archaea; phylum Thermoproteota; class Bathyarchaeia; order Bathyarchaeales; family B24-2; genus CAZHYI01. Next base: position 2,256 of record CAZHYI010000144.1, on the reverse strand, counting down.
CAGAACACATCAAAGGCGTCAAGGAACTACTGGAATCGTTAGATGTTGAGGTTGAAGTCATCAAAATCTCAAAGAAGGCGGTTTCTACAGCTCCTGATAAGCTACATTCGGAAGAGCCTCAAGATTTACTTCAGTCAATGAGACTTCAAGTGAAGCCTATAATTAAGAAGTTCTCAGAGAACATGCCTTCACTACTATTCTTCTTAGATACTGATGATGTACCCAGCCCTTTCGACATCTGCATGGCTTACGACGCAGGATTTAATGCCGTTATACCATATGAGAATGTCACCCCTGAAGATGCTAAGAGAATCGTTCAAGACGCCGTATTCTCTAGAGGGCCTAAAGGAGCGAAAGCTACATGCTTCTTCATTGGAGGTAAAAACAAAGAGAAGGCTGAAGCAGTCTTAGAAGCTGTGAAAAAAGCAATGTTTCCACCATTCATCGCACCCATAATAATCGATCCCGGTGGAGCCTACACAACAGCCGCAGCCATGATAGCCAAAGTTGAAAATGCATTATTGACCCACAAACTCGGAAACTTAAAGGATAAAACCTGCGCCATATTTGGAACGGGAGCTGTAGGTAGAGTCGCAGCGATCCTACTGGCAAAGCTTGGATGTGATGTAATAATTGTCAGTACGAACCCGAAACGTTCAGATGGGAAGGAATACATCGAGAATGTTGCAAGCTCCCTACTAAAGAAGCATGGAGTAACAGTTCAAGGAGTCTATGCGCCAACCCGAGAAGAGAAGATGCATGTCCTAAAGAGAGCTGACGTCATATTCTGCGCTGCAGCTCCAGGCGTAAGATTAATAGAGACAGACATGCTAAAGGAGCTGAAGCTTATGAAGGTAATGGTAGATGTGAATGCAGTGCCGCCTTTAGGCATAGAAGGAATGAAGCTTGAGGATGATATGAGAGAGATAGAGACCGGGATCTTCGGTATAGGGCCAATCACAGTCGGAAAAGTGAAACATAAATTGGAGATCGAGATTCTGAGGGAGGCTAAGAAGAGAGGTGAGGGAATCTATGACTACAACTTCGCTTTGCAATTGGCGAGGAAGCTACTCCAGAAAAAGATCGCTTTAAAGAGCCTCGCATTCACTTTGACATACCAATCATCAAAGAAATAAAGCGTAAATACCAATCACATTTTTGTATTTCAAGACATTTTATAGGAAAGGTTTATTGTTATTTCAGCTATATCTATGGCTCGCTCCAAAGTGTGCTTTATATTATCCCGTATAGAACACACTGCACAATACAACGAAGCGCTCCTAGGCTCAGAAGTGAAGAATTTAGAGTAGATCTCCCGATCTAACCTCTCAATTCTCTGCTGAAGCCCCACTATTCTGTTGGCTTCAGCCACATCCTTCGCGAAGAAAGCATTAACCGCCTTATTATAAGCCTCAAAAACCTCATTGCCACTCTTCAAGATAAGTTCCATGATCGGTTCAGGTATTCTCTCATTCTCTCCCTCCAACATTATTAGAGTTTTCGCAATATTCGCTGCGTGATCCGCAACCTGCTCAATTCTATGTACAAGAGTTTGATAGTCCAAACAGTCTATCGGTTCTATACCTAGATAATTTGAATACTCTGGGTTGAGAAAGACGGTTCGGAGTAAACGTAGGATGAAGAAAGAGAAGTGATCCACATCATTATCAAGTGAGTAAACAATCTTCGCTAATCCTTTATCCCGATCCCGCAGTGAATTTAAAACGTCGCGATACATGGAGATAGCAATCGCATGCATCCTCCGAACAGCTGTCTCAATAGAGACTTTAGTTTCATCTATCAAGGTCTGAATGTAAATCGATTTAGAGTCCGACTCCATTATTCTCATGTAAAGCTTTCTAGCTATATCACGTATAGCTCTCTGCTGCGCTACAGTGAAAATCTTTTTTGAAACAAGCCTTACACCAAAGTAACCATTCATGTAACACCCAATCACTTTACGAGCAATAGAATCAGCCTTCTCATCAGGATCAATCTCTATAGTAATTTTCATGGATTCCCTCTTTTTCCCACCGCCTGGAAAGATGATTAATGAACGGTCACGCTGAATCGCCATGGATACAGTATCGCCTTGTTTCAGTTCATTAAGTTCTACCCAATGCTTCGGCAGAGAAACCACAAGGGAAGATCTCCCCAAAGAAATTATCTTTCGCTGCTCCATACCTACCACCTATATAACCTCTATTAACAGTAAATGCAAATATTAAGAAATATATATTTTTCCTTTAATTTAGC
>CAZHYI010000143.1:0-3920 GCA_964536595.1 uncultured Candidatus Bathyarchaeia archaeon | reverse complement strand
CGCTCTTAATTTTTAACTCAGAGAACTCCATGCTCCACCCGTCAAAGATTATAAGTTTTCCTACAGCTGGCTTCCCTATACCTGTAATTATTTTTATAGCTTCCATTACTTGGAGCGTTGCCATTATAGCAGGTGTTGCACCTAAAACTGGGAAGGGCTTTATTTCGGGCGGTTCTTGAGGAATTAAGCATTGAAGGCATGGTCCTCCATTTGGGATTATTGTTAGGAGGTTGCCTATAAGTCCATGAATAGCTGCATGTATGAATGGTATTTTTAATTCCCAACATGCTTTATTAATGATGAATCTAGTTTTGAAATTATCCATTCCATCAATAACAATGTCCGACTTTTTGATGAGGTCATATATGTTTTCCTCATCTATTTCAAGAACCTCACCTTTGATCTCGATATCTGAGTTTATTTCACGCAGCTTCTCTAATGCTGAGTCAACTTTAAACTTATCAATATCCTTCTCCCAATGTAAAATCTGCCTATTCAAATTACTCAGTTCAACACGTTCCTTATCCACAATTATGAGTTCACCGATTCCTGCCGCCGCTAAATAAATGGAGGCTGGACAGCCAAGGCCACCTAAACCTGCAACCAGCACTCTAGCAGACTTCAGTTTCTTCTGTCCCTCTATGCCTAGACCATCAATTCGTATCTGTCTATCGTAACGCATAATCTCTCTCGGTGTTAATTCAACCATCTATACTCTCTCCTTAATCATTAATTTTCAAATTGAAAAATATAATTTCACGTAAAAATGATCTTTAGTAAAATCGATGTTTCAATGAAAAGGAAAAATATGAAAAACGCTTTCAAACAAGAAAGATAAAGGGGGGTAGGTTTTATGTTTCTATCACTTGCGACGGTTCTTTGCCTGGGGTTACAAAGAAGGCTATGATAAGTTTCTCTTTACCAGTATTTTTTACGCCATGTACCGTCTTTGGAGGAATGTAGAGCGCCATGTTCTCCTCGACAGGAATGCTTTTTCTTTCTTCACCAATATACACCGTACCTTTCCCACTGATCACATAGTAAACTTCTTCGGATTCAGGATGAAGATGAATCTTCAATCCTTCACCCGGATCAAAGTATCCTACAGCAAAGGTTAAATTTTTAGTATTTGCCGTTTCTCTGTTGAACATAACTTTTATTGGTCCGCCTAGAATATTTACTGCCTCGACTTCACTTAACTTTAAAATTTTAACACTCATTTTATCCACACAATTGAAGTAAATATAGAGGAAGCCTTATAATCTTTATTATGCCTTATGAACGATCTTTCCGCCCTTAATGACATTCACCACTTTAATTTTTTCTCTACCTATTCTCTTTTCATCCAAGACATCCCAAAATACGAATTCCCCTTTATCGACCGTGAGTACAACAGCGTCCCCCTCAGCGCCTTCCTTAAGCGTCCCTATTTTCCCATTCATACCTAAGACTGAAGCGGGAGCGGCGGTGCTTAACTCAATAACTTTTGGTAATGAAAGTCCCAGAAACATGAATTTAGAGAGTGTTGTGGGTAAATCGATTACTGGATAGTTTATGCTGTATGTATGTAGATCTGTACTTATAGTTGTTGGAGTAAGTCCCTGCCCTAAAGCTTTCTCTGCAGTAGAGAAACTGAAGCTGCCCTTTCCATGACCAACATCAAATATGACACCTCTCTTCAAAGCGCTCCAAACTTCAGGAATGACTTCCCCCTTCTTATTTAGTATGGAGGGATGAGGTAAAAGAGGCGGATAGGGTGGAGGTAAACAGTGAGTTAGAATGTCTCCTTTCTCAAGAATAGACAGAATATAGGATAAAGGTAGATTCTCGGGTAAAATTCCAGGATGCACCATTAATGGGACACCTATCTTTCTAGCAGCTTCCTTAGCCAATCTCAGAGCTTGAGGGCCGAAATCTCCTACAATATCTTTATTCAATCTGATTTTTACTCCCAGAATCGACTTTCTATTTTCCTTTGCAACTTCCACAGCCTTATCAAAATCTAAGTATCTGAAGTCGTTAAGTTCACCTATTCCAAGGGGCGTAGTTAGCCCCATGGACGAGATATGTAAAAATGCGTAGATTCGCGTCATGCTCTTCTCTATTATGAATCTTTTAAATCCTGGAAAGTTGAGGGCTCCCGAAGAACCAGCATCAATCACTGTAGTTACGCCTTTAGTTAGGCATGTTTCATCCGCCTCTACTCCAAAGTGAGAAACGCCCCAATATACATGTGTATGTAGATCTATGAAACCCGGCGTGACAATTTTTCCTGAAGCATCCAACACCTCAACGCTATCTTTGGGATCGATCTCACCCTCAACTTTAGCTACTTTCCCATCTTTAAATGCCACGTCACGGATACCTTCAATTCCTTGATATGGATCTATTATGAATCCTCCTTTAATTAGTAAGTCGTACATTTGGTTACACCTTTTTAGATGGTATAGTTGTATAGAGAGAGAATAAATTTTTGCGTTGAGTTATAAACTAACGGTTTTGCAAACTATTTATATTATATCTTTTCCAACTTATTAATCAACTTAATCATGGAGGTAGTTATCTAGATGCATATTCCAGAGGAGACTAGAAGAATCAGAAGAGTGTTTAAGGGTTTAGCAATCGTTGTAACAGTGATCGTTATAGTGGCAGGTATAGCATTAGTCTTTAGTATAGGTCGAGTCGGAGTCGGTTATGTAGCCGTAGTGGTAGATCCAGTGTTTGGAACGTTAACTGCTAAAGGAGATGGAACAGCAGACTTCTATTTCCTTAAAACACCTTGGTCCAACGTTATCCCGATCTATATAGCAACTGACAGCGTTCATATGTGGACTGAAGTTGAACCAACAACCGGAAAGACTACTTATGGGGATTTCCCCGCCCTACAAGCCTTAACGAAGGATGGGTTAGGTGTAGAAGTCGACATCACTGTACGGTGGTCCATATCCCCCGGTGCGGTAATAGATCTCTATAAGAATTTTCCGATGGCTGATTGGAAGGAGAGAGCTATAATTCCGATTATTCGAAGAATAGTTAGAGATACTGTAGTGGAATATACTGCTTTAGAAACGATTGAGAAGAGGGAAGCTGTTGGGGCTGAGATTGAAGTTAAACTTACATCGGCATTAGCTAAGGAACCCTCGTTAGTTAATGCTGTAGTTTTAGGCACTATAGATTTAAGGGAGATCAAGTTGCCTACAACCTTTGTGCAAGCTATAGAAGCTAAATTGGCTGCTGAACAGTTAGCTTTAGCGGCTCAATATAATAAAACTAGAATCTTGGTTTTAGCTAATGCTACAGCTCAATCAGAGATCATTAAGGCTGAAGGATTAGCGACCTCAAGAATAATAATTGCTAATGCTACACATGAGGCAATAAGAATATTGGCTGGAGAATCAAGCCTTAATCAAAGTCAACTGACAAACCTCTACTTAATTCTAGAAGCCTTCAAGGAAATGGCTCAAACCGGCAACGTTACATTCCTAGTAATAACTGGTGAAGGTGAATCGTGGATTCTTCAATTGCCCCAAATTCCACAGAAGTAACACAACGCCCCAATTTTGTTAGGCGCTTAGAAATTGGAAGGGGAATCAACCTATAAGCCTCCTAAAATAATTGAACTCACCGAAGAGGAATTCGTCCGTTTATTAATCTCCATTTTCTTTGATTTTGTTGAATTAGCTTTTCCCATACTGCTTGGCCCGATCATAGGCGATGTATTGGATCTTATAGGAGCGACTGTAGGTTTCATTCTTTTCGGATGGATAGGGGTAATTAATCTTTTGGAGCTTATACCATTCGCTGATTACATTCCTCTCTTTATAATAAGCTGGATAGTGTGGTTCTACCTGAAGAGGAAGCGAGAGAGAAGGGAATTAGAGCGAATTAAGAAACAGTTTATATAAGGAAGCTTAAATTTT
>CAZHYI010000142.1:0-3926 GCA_964536595.1 uncultured Candidatus Bathyarchaeia archaeon | reverse complement strand
AACTTCCTTTTTCGCTGTTTCGCAGTCTTTTCTTCGCGGCGCTTCCTTGAATCTACCATCTATTCACTCTTCTTTGGTAACCCACTCTTCTATAGCTTCTTCAGCAGCTTTAGATAGGTCGCCTTTTTTCCCACCAAACCTCTCGATGACTTTCCACCTGAACCTCTTTTCCAGTTCATCTGGTATATCTACACAGATTCGGCCCATTTATAATCACTAAACCAAATTATTTCTTTGACACGATTCGCACGTGCTAGATGTTTTTCCACCAGGCGAATTGCCAGATCTCTAGCATCCCTCTCATTCTTGTTATCATTTCTTTTCACCTTAATCCCATTATATATTATACACTTAGTCACTTATAAAGGTATTGATTTAGTTACTTAGTTGATTAAACACTTAAATTTTTACTACATTATTCCCTAAATCAAGCTATTTTTATGGGCGCCCTATCCCTTCCAAAATATATTGCACCGCCAACGCGGCGATAAAGAGTGCCATAACTCTTGATGTAACTAAGGAACCTGTTTTACCAAGGAAACGATAGATAGGGTCTATGAAGCTAAGGATTGCCCAAACAACAACGAATATGATTAAGACTGAAAGTATGGTTGGTATGAACCCTATCGTTTGCAGACTCAATATTGTGGTTGTGATTGCCCCTGGACCAACTAAGAGAGGACACGCTATCGGAACTGCACCTACACTCTCAGGGGGAACTTCAGATTCGCTCCATCCGAAACCAGCTAGGATTCTCACCGCTATTATGAGTAGTAGTATGCCGCCAGCTATCATAAAGCTATGTAGAGAAATTCCGAAGAAGAAGAGTATCTGCTGCCCAACTATCGCGAAGACTAATAGAAGAGCAAATCCTGTTACAACAGCTGTACGAAACACCTTTCTCCTATCAACTTTACTCATATTCTCCGTTAATCCAATAAAGATTGGAATGTTACCTACAGGATCAACTATGATAAAGAGGGTTACGACTCCCTTGATCATATCCGAGATTAACGGCATTAGCGTTTCATTCTGCAAAGTCAAACTCCCTCTTTTTAACTAAGCATATTAATTGGATCGTATTATTAACAATTATTTTCCTTAATGAATGGAAATTCGTTGCTTAAATTAAGAACTGTATAAAAAGTCCTACGATATGTTTTTAAAGATTCCCAATATTTTTACTATTTGGTGATGTTTTTGTCTGAAGATTGGTGGTCTAGGTGGTTTAGGAGGAGAAGGTTGCCTTTCTTCAGGGGATGGTTCTTTAGTGACTTCGATGAGATATTTAGAGAGATGGAGGAGATGATAGAGAGGGAATTTAAAGAGCTCTCCAAGAACGTTCCAAAGAGCTTAGTTAGGGAACGCATCTTACCCGATGGAACTAGAGTGCAGGAGTGGGGGCCATTCGTTTATGGTTATAGCGTCACAATAGGGCCTGAAGGAAAACCGGAGATTAGGGAGTTCGGCAATATAAAGCCCGGTATGCGTCCAGGTAGGCCGCGAATCGACATTAGGGAGGAGAGGGAGCCTCTAGTCGACGTCATAACCAGCGATAATGAAGTTAAGGTTATAGCTGAGCTTCCGGGGGTTGAGAAGAAAGATATCAATCTTCATGGAACCGAGGATACTTTAATGATTTCAGTGGATACTCCTGAACGTAAATATTTTAAGGAGGTAAAATTGCCAGTTAAGGTTGAACCTAAAAAGGCTAAATCCTCATATAAGAACGGTGTTCTGGAAGTAACTTTACCAATGAAGGAAAAGAAACCGAAAGGCGAACCCATAGAAATAGAATAAGGAGTAATTCAAGTAGCGGCTAGAAAGGTAATTCCTCTTTTTTGGGAAATGAATTATAGATCATAGAATTTATCGGAGAGGGTTGAATCGATAAATGTTTGATATTTTCTGGACCATATTTACCTATATATTCCTTCTACTCTTCTTGTGGCCACAGATTAGACATAGAGTTCTTCAAACACAGAGGCTCAACTTGATACGGAAGATCGAAGAGAAAACAAACTCTAAAGTTGTGGCCTTAATACATAGGCAGGAGAGAATCTCTCTTTTCGGAATTCCATTTTACCGATACATCGATATTGAAGATTGTGAACATGTGCTCAGAGCTATAAGGATGACTCCACCCGACAAACCGATAACTCTAATCATTCATACGCCCGGAGGGCTTGTATTAGCTGCAACTCAGATCGCATTAGCTTTAAAGAGTCACCCAGCTAAGAAAACCGTGATTGTGCCTCATTACGCCATGAGCGGCGGAACATTAATCGCTTTAGCAGCTGATGAGATCCAGATGGATCCTCATGCAGTTTTAGGTCCTGTAGATCCACAACTTTCCGATCCAAATACAGGGACTATGCCGGCAGCCTCTATCCTCAAAGCGATTCAATGGAAGGGTAGAGATAAGGTTGACGATGCCACCCTAATTAAGGCAGATATAGCTGAAAAGGCCATCAAGCAACTTGAAGAGTTAATCGTTGAGCTTACAGCTGATAAAATTGGGGTTGAAAGGGCTAAGGAGCTTGCTGAGACACTTGCCAGTGGAAGATGGACTCATGATTATCCATTAACCCCGAGAAAGCTTCAAGAGTTAGGTGTACATGTGAAGATTGGAATACCGGTTGAAGTTTACCAATTGATGGATCTATATCCACAAGCGGCGCAGACAAAACCGGGTGTGGAGTATATTCCCTCCCCCTACTATGTACCGCAGAGACCTCAAAGAAGGGCAGGTGAACAATAAACCGAAAAGCTAGTGGCTTTCTCTAAATTACTTAAGCAGAATTTCTAATTTTTTAAGATTAAACCTAGATTTAGTTTTCATTTATTACTCAACCTTTAATTCCAGCTGTTTCTAACTAATATTTGGAGCTGACGTTAAAGAATGCTCAAAGAAGGCATGTTTTATGAGAGGCTTAAGGAAGGTGTTGTTCAATGCCACTTATGTAGCCATCACTGTAGAATCGAAGATGGAAGGAGGGGAATATGTGGGGTTCGAGAAAATAGGAACGGCGTGTTATACTCACTGGTTTACGGGAGATTGATAGCTAAAGCTGTTGATCCAATCGAGAAGAAACCTCTTTTTCATTTTCTTCCTGGAACTCAAGCCTACTCTATAGCCACTGTCGGATGCAATTTCAGATGTTTAAACTGCCAGAATTATGATATCTCCCAGATGCCTAAACCCCAAAAACCGGTTTCTGGTGAGACTGTAACTCCAGAGGAGGTTGTTGATTCTGTGAAGCGTTACGATTGTGAGAGTATCGCATATACCTATACGGAACCTACCATCTTCTTTGAGTTCGCCTATGAAACTGCTAAGCTAGCCAGTAAGGAAGGCATTAAGAATGTTTTTATCACTAATGGTTATATGACTGAGGACGCTCTAAAAGCTATAGCTCCCCACTTAGACGCTGCGAATATAGATCTAAAAAGCTTCAGTGACGACTTCTACCGTAAAGTATGTGGAGCCCGACTAAAACCTGTCCTAGACACAATAAAACTATGTAAGGAATTAGGAATATGGATTGAACTTACAACTCTTATTATTCCTGGCTTGAATGATTCTGAAGATGAGTTTAGAAGAATAGCTGACTTCATGGTGAGGCTTGATGAAGGGATTCCATGGCATATATCCCGATTCTTCCCAGCCTACAAGCTTCTAGATTTGCCTGTTACAAGTATAGAGACGCTTGAGTTGGCGAGGAAGATAGGGTTAGAAGCTGGTTTAAGGTATGTGTATCAAGGCAACATTCCATGGGCGGGTGAAAACACTTACTGTTACAAGTGTGGGAAATTGCTGGTTGAAAGGCGCGGTTACGAAGTGATTCATCAAAGTATTGAAGAGTCAAGCTGTCCCTATTGCGGTGCAAAGATCGATGGAGTATGGTGAACTTTACACCTCTTAA
>CAZHYI010000141.1:0-3953 GCA_964536595.1 uncultured Candidatus Bathyarchaeia archaeon | reverse complement strand
GCGCATCCAGCACCATTAGGAACTTATTGCTCAAATATTCATCCACTTTCGATTTCGCCTTCTTATTTAAACCACTACACATTTAATTTTTCCTCCTTAACAATTAAATCTAAATAATTTAGAATTTTATTCATAACATCTGGGAATTTCTCCCCCTCAACAATGTTTATTTTGTAGATCTCCGCAAGCCTCCTAGCTTCCTCACTGAATCTAGGTATTCCAACTAATATGCCTGATTCGGTTGCGCTTGTTGCGACATCCATGATCTTGGCGAAGAAACGCATGACAGCAAATATATCTACGAAATCGGTTGAGTATTCTATATCAATGAGTACTCTTTTACCGATTCTCTCTTTACTGGTCAACGCTACAGAAAAATTATGTTCAATGTTCGACTTCCCCATAACTTTAGCCGGGATCTCCACAATCCATCTTTCACTCAATGCCTCCTCCAACTTCCTTAAATCCACATCCAATAGTAGCTCTCTGGCTTTATCTTCATTGAGGGTGAAGGAATAGATGGGCTCTAAGATAAGCTCTTCCCTCCCGAAATTCTTTCCGCATTTGGGACAATAGAAAATCTCCCTCGGCTCCCCAAAGCTTTTTTCGCAGTCTAGACATCTATATATGGTTCCAACTCTCATATGGTCCAAACCAAGCTTCTCCAGTTTTTCACCGCACTCCGGACAGAAAAGCTCAGCTCCCTTCTTAAATTCATCCTCAAAACCTATATGTCCACAAGAGTAATGTTTTATTGCGATTCCCTTTATCAACCTAAAGCTGCCACAATAGGGACATTGCAGTTTGAGAATAAGCTTGTAACTACCGCAGTCAGGACATTTAAGTACAGTAGCGCAAAGCCTTCTATTTAAGTAGCCCTCTCTCCATAACTGATTAAGTTTGTCGACTAACTCTCTTTTTGAGATTTTGAATATTTTTTCAGCGTCTGGATAACGATAGCCGAAATCAGCGTCGAGTGTAGGTACTAAGCTTAACCCTTTCTGATAAATAACTGTCAAAGCAAATTTTTCGCTTTCAGACAGGGGGAGGCTTATACTCTTCATCGAAAATCTTTAAACTTATTATAAATGGATTGAATATAAAAATTATTCTTAAGCTAAAACTACATTTCAATCATCTAGATTACGAATCATATTTTCCTCTGAGTATATTTGCTGCAAGAATCGTGAAGAGATTTATAGGTCCAATACTCAAATTAAAACAAAAAGGTTAATTAGGAATCACTTAACATTTAAGGCGTAATGAACTTAAATCTATATGAATCCTCTCGGTGAGATTAGCGGTGGCCTACAAATATATCTCAGAGCTCTGGAAAGGAGCGAATCAGAAAGAGATAGAAGAGATAATGAAGGTTAGGGCTATTAAGTGGAGGAAGGAGCCTAGCATAGTTAGGATTGAGAGGCCCACAAGGCTTGATAGGGCTAGGGCGTTAGGTTATAAAGCAAAGCAAGGCTTTATTGTGCTGCGTGTTAGGGTTAGAAAGAGCGGTTATAGAAGACGGCGCCCCCGATCAGGTAGAAGACAGAAGAGGATGGGGGTTACCAAGCTTAAACTAGCTAAAAGTATGCGATTGATAGCTGAAGAGAGAGCCGCCCGAAAATACCCGAATCTAGAGATTCTGAACTCTTATTGGGTGTGGGAAGATGGAAGGTACAAATGGTTTGAGGTGATAGCTGTAGATCCAAATCACCCAGCTATAATTGCAGATAAAAAGATTAACTGGATAACCCATTCGTCTCAGCGTGGAAGAGTATTTAGGGGATTAACGAGTGCTGGAAAGAAGATGCGTGGCTTAAGAGTGAAGGGTAGAGGCGCTGAAAAAGTCAGGCCGAGTAGATCCGCTTACTTAAAGAAGAAGGAAAGGTTACACTTAAAGAGGAGAGGTTACGCCTAATAATTTATAACTTAAGATTCACTTTAATCTAATTAGGATCGCGATTTCACTTCGTGATTTAGATATGAAAAGCTTGAAGGTTTCCTTTATTGAAATCTCATTCTTCTCCCATGCTACCGAAGATGACGAGAAGGTTTTAACCGCTGTAAATAATATTTTACCTCCTGATCTTAAATCTAAAGTTGAGTTTAAGAAGTCTACTCTTAGGGGATACTACGGAAACCCCATCTTGTTCTTTAAAGGCACCATCCGAAAGAATGATGCCTTTCAACTTTTCACGCATATATTCACTAATCTATCTAACCTTGAGCATACCTCTTACTTAAGAGACATAGAATTATACTTTGATAAAGGAACTCTCTTTCTTAGACTTGATAAGCAAAGTGCGTTTCAAGGGGCAATAAGACTGGGTAAGGCTGACCCTATCCATCTCAAAATAAAATTCAAAGGAAGCAACATTAAATGTTTAATTGAGACTTTAAAGGAGATTCACTCCTAACTTGAGAAAATTTATAGATCTCCACCTAATTCCACAGTTCGGTAATTTCGAAAAGGTAAACGCTATCATAAAGAAAGCTGCTGAGTTAGGCTACTATGGAGTTGGATTGACCTTAACTCCACAGTCACACAAGAATTATTTATCAAACTTAAAGAAAGCGTGTAAAAGAGAAGGTTTAGACTTAATTACGAGAGTGGATTTAAAACCAAGAGATGTGCGGGGACTCCTGAAGGAACTTCGTGCAGTTAGAAGAAGATTCGAGATAATAGCAGTGAAATGCCACTCAAAATCTGTTGCGAGGCAAGCTGCAAAGGATCGAAGAGTGGACATTTTAAACTTCCCGTCGAACGACCTTAAGAGGAGGTTCTTTGATAAAGCTGAAGCTAAGTTAGCGTCCAATGCAAACGCAAGCTTAGAGATAGATATGACGCCTCTAATCACATGTACCACTCGACATATGGTGAATTTATTGGATAAATTGAGGCGTGAGATAGAAATAGCCAAAAAATTCGATGTGAAAATAATAATTTCAAGCGGCGCCTCTAACCCAAAACTGATGAGAGCACCTAGGGATTATGTCTCTTTAGCTTCATTGTTTGATCTGGAAAGAGATTTAGCCGTTAAAGCCCTATCCGATAATCCATTAATGATAATTGAAGAAAATAGGATGAAGCTAAGTAAAAACTTCATTGCGCCTGGTTTCTACCTCATTAAGAGGGGTAAAGATGATTAAGAGGGATCGATTCCGCTATCTAGCATTAAAATTGGAGTGTGAAGGTAATATTCCAAAGACTGCTTTAATCGAATCAATTTATTATTCTATTCTACGTCTATTCGGTATCTATGGATTGAGCCATTGCAGAATAAGTTTGATTGAGTACGCTCCTGACCGAAAATACGCGATTTTGCGTTGCCGTCATAAGGCGATTGATCTCGTAAGAGCAGCATTAGCATCAATAACTAAAATTAATGATGAAGAGGTTTCGGTGAGGATATTGCTGGTCTCCGGAACTATCAGAGCGCTTAAAAGAAAAATGGCTGAGAAACACGCTATAGTTTTTTAATTATTCCGTTGTCAATAGGGATTTTTCCATCCGGATAAGTATCATTGAAGGAGTCTTAAGCTAAGTTCGAGTGAGTATCACTTAAAGCTCTGCCAGTTCCGCTGAGAGCCTCAAGCTCTCTTCATAGGTTTTCGGTGAACCCACCTCCAGCCTCTTCACATTTGATGCTAGGAGGGCATAAACCTCCCCGCCGTCCTCAATTAGGCTTTCTATAGCGGCGGTCAATAAGACCTCTTTAAGAGCATTATCAACTCCAACCTTCTCTATATACCGATAAATGCTTGATTTAAATATGAAGTTTGAAACTATAGCGAAGTTTGATTTTGGAGTAGGAGGTTTCTCCTCGATTCTATAAATTCTATAAATCTCATCTTCAATCTTTTCACAGAACGCTATACCATACTTGGAGGGTTCATCCACCTCCATTATGGTTACGGCGGCCTCAGCATCCATATTATTAAATAACCCTTTAAGT
>CAZHYI010000140.1:0-3957 GCA_964536595.1 uncultured Candidatus Bathyarchaeia archaeon | reverse complement strand
TGATTAAGGTTGTGCTTAACGAGGATTTCCTATTCGGCATTTCACGGGTGATAGATGATGATCGGGGAGTTAAGCTTCTTAAGAGGTTCGCAAAAAACTTCAGGCATAGCCGTAAGGAGTATGAAGCCTTAGCTAATGAGTATCGGGAGTTATTCCTCGCCTCCGGATCGAGGTATGTGATTCCTTACGAGACAGCTTACAGGGAGGAGGATGTACTTGAGGATGTGAAGAATATGTTTAGGGTTGCAAGGATAAATACTACGCGGCTTCATGAACCGCTGGATCACTTTGGCATCGAACTTTGGTTTATGTATTGCATCTGTTACATGGAGGCTAGGGGATGGACGAAGAGGGATAGGGATTTTGCCCTTAGATGTTTAGAGATGGGTAAGGAGTTTCTGGAGAATCATCTTTTGTTGTGGGCTGGTAAGCTGTGTGACCAGATAATCGTACGCTCAAAGCTGGACTTCTATAAGGGTGTTGCGGGCATCACAAAGGGGTACATTAAGCAGGATTACATAGAGGTTAAGGAAGCCATTAAAGAGGCGAGAGACCTAACTTAACTCTATAAAGCGGTAGACTCCAATAAGTCTAAGCTAACGGTAAAAATATATATTTCTTCATAAACTCATCTTTAGAATGGTGGGGCCGTAGTCTAGCCACACCCACACCAATGTGGAGTGCTAGAGAGGCATGACGACAGTTGGCTTAAGCCAACCGTTAGGGGCTCCAGAAATGCAAACGGGTTTGCTGACCTCCAGGGATGAAGAGATTCTGGAGCTGGGAAGAAACCCGTAGGAGATGGGAAAGCCACTCCGGGGATAGGTCGTCGGTTCAAATCCGACCGGCCCCACCAAATCGTTCGATTCAACATTTACGCGCGCGTAAGAACATTCTTCAGGAGTCCGTTAACTAGACACTCTTTCCTTCTGTAGATTAGGTCTTCTATTATGCACTTCTGAGTGGTTATGTAGCTGATTAGGTGCTTTATTACTTCTTTACCGATGTCGTAGTCTATGAATTCGTGTTTGAGCGTGAGGAGCGCCCTTTCCTCGCTCTCATCGTAGATGTTAACGGAGCCCTTAACTCCTCCATGTCTGTCAGAGTCTGATTTTGGAACTCATTTTACAGTGAGCCCATAACCCATACCTATGTTAACCTTCAAGACGTCAAGCAAGGCCTGAAGCTTAGGCTCTAGATCCTTGTTTAAGGTCTTTCTTTGTGTCACTAGGCAGTACCAATGTTACTCAACGAAATAACCGCACTATTTTTAATTGGAGTATAAATCTTTCACCAAATAATGCGCGCACCTAAAATTATCCAAAGTAAAATGATGTTGATACTAATTTTTTTGATACAGTTCACTGAATGGTTTAATAGAAGTTGCAAATAGAGTAAGGAATAATACTATTATAAGAGTTAAGTGGACTAAAACACTGCTAAATATCCGACGAATCTTAGAGATAGTTAACATTCTATAGTACACTTTATGGAGTGAAAAACAATATGAATGATAAGGGTAATCGGTAACACAATAATAAAATCGCACAAGCCGAACGCGCGTAAAAAAAGGAAGTTAATCTGTTAATATCCATAGATTTCTTTAGCGAATTCTTCAAGTCCTAACTCTAATAGCTTCCTTCTTGTTGGTATACCGTTCCTCCATTCTTTTGTTTCCCAGTACTCTTTTAGGATAAGATGCCATGGTGGAACTTTCCCTGCAGCTCCTCCATCTCTGTGTGGGAGAGTCATACGTTCAGGCATAGTATTCTCCTTTTCGGGTATAAGGCCCATCCTTAGGTTGAAGCAATGTTGCATGCAGACTATTCGTTCACCTATTCTCCAAGCCTCCTTAGGAGTTATGTCCCAGCCTGTTATAGCATTTAAAATCTTTATTTCATCGCTTAACGTTACGTTAGAGAAGTAGTAGAAGAAGCACCAGACTAGGCTATTCCAGAATTGCTGGATGTCCTGATATACTGCACCTACATATCCCTTATTTTCCCAACTGAACCTGTCCATTTTCTCAGATATACCTAATTCAGGTATACCGACGCCGAGCTCTACAGCCTCTGCGAAGCCATGTATATGGCATGACCCCCTAGTTGACGCTATCGTTGTAATGGTCTCGGCGAAGAATGCTCTGGGGTCATGTGCCGCCACAGCCTGCCCCATAACCTCGACGGCGTAGGGCTTAGATTCGGGGAATTTCTCAACACATACTCTTAAGCCTTCGGCTAAGAGGTCTCCTAAACCCTCTCTCTTAGCGATCTTATCAATCATTGCGGTTAATGCTTCACTGTTACCCCAACTCAATTCTAAACCTTCAGTATCATCCTTCTTAATTAGATTCTTCTCGTAAGATTCGAAGGCCCACGCCAAGACAGCACCAACCTCTATCGTGTCAATTCCATATCTATTGCATAGGTCGTTAGCTTTAACGATGGCTTTCAAGTCATCTATAAGTAGGTTTGAGCCAAGCATCGCTAAGGTTTCATACTCTGGTCCAGCAGTCTTAGATTCGTATTCTGGGTTGGTTACCCTCCTATGGCAACCCATCACGCAGAATGCACATGACCATCTCTTAACCTTCAGTTCCTCGGTGAATCTGGGTACACCTATTTTTCTTGCACCTTCAGGCCATCTATCCTGAAGCCAATTCTTCATAGGGAGAAGCCCGTTCTCCTCTCTAGGTACGACAGCTGCAGCTTGACCATGCTCACTATTATCCTTCGTGAATTGGGCTGCTAAAACCTTCTTTAGGACCTCTCCATAAAACTCTTTGACTTCATCAGGATCTGCGATCGGAGGGTCTAACGTCCCTCTCAAGACTAGAGCTTTAAGGTTCTTGGAGCCCATAACCGCGCCTAACCCGCATCTACCTAGGGCTCCATGCTTATCAACTAATATGCATGCGTATCTTACAAGATTCTCTCCGGCGGGACCTATAGCCGCTACACTTGCCTTTGAATCACCAACCTCCTTTATCAAAGCATCTGTAACATCGGCGGTATCCATACCCCAGAGATGGCTGGCGTCTCTAACCTCAGCTTTACCGTCATTAATCCATAGGTAGACTGGCTTTTTAGATCTACCCGTAATAACTACAGTGTCGAAGCCTGCTCTTTTAAGCTCTGGTCCTGCATGACCCCCAGAGTTTGATTCACCCCAATACCCCGTCAAAGGTGATCTGGCGGCTGCAACCCATCTTCCAGCACCAGCTATCTCAGCAGCTTGATACGGACCAGTTGAAAATACTAGAACATTTCTTGGGCTGAATGGATTAACGTTCTTCGTGACGACTTCAGAGATAATCTTTGTTGCAAAACCTACTCCACCCAAATACTTCCTCGCGAAAGCCTCATCGAAGCTTTGTACATTTATTTTTCCTCTCGTTAAATCCACCCGCAACATTTTACCCCAATATCCATACATACAACCAACTCCTAACAAAGTAATTTTATTAGAGAACAGCTTAATTTAAGTTATTATGGCGCATGTAGTGAGCATTTTTAAGCATGCTTTGTCTAAAACTTTTTAACGCTTCACCATTCTTCTTTATCCATTGGTGCAAGGTCACAACGTTTCCCATACTGAAAACTCGGCGCGTGTGCTTTCATTGCGTGATTTGTAGATGCCCCATATTTTTTAGTGTTGTTTTAGCGTGGATATTGACTTTCGTAATGTTTGTTTTTCAGCTGTTACTCATTGAAAAGACTTAGTTTCAGACTCATCTCCAGAAAATTTTTCTGATTCGTATCTTTCATAATTCGTTTCTTTGGGTATATGTTGTGATCTTTGAAACAATTATAATTTTGCGGGAGCTATTAAGAGATAAATAGTTATTAATTGATCTCTTTACCTTTTTGAGGGCTGTTTAATAAATGTAAGGTTAATTGAATTGTTTTTTAGCTTTTATCAGCGGGTTTATGAATAAATTTCAAGTAAAATCTTTAT
>CAZHYI010000139.1:0-4007 GCA_964536595.1 uncultured Candidatus Bathyarchaeia archaeon | reverse complement strand
TAAACCTCATCCACGATTCTATGGTACTTATCCTAGGGTTTTGGGTAGGTATGTTCGGGGTATGAGCGTATTGAGGCTTGAGGAAGCAATCAGAAAAATGACCTCACTACCAGCTCAAAGAATAGGACTTACTGATAGAGGAATAATTCGTGAAGGCATGTACGCAGACATCGTCATCTTCGATCCGGAAAGAGTGATTGATAAAGCTACTTATGAGGATCCATTAAAGTTTCCAGAGGGAGTAACCTACACCATAGTGAATGGAGTAATAGTAAATGAGAGAGGAAAACATACTGGAAAGCTTCCAGGAAAAGTTTTAAGGAAAACAGGTTACATGTAACTATGCCCTATAGGAAATCTTCTTCGCACTACACTGTTATATGCAAGCTTAACCAGAGTAGTAACGTCATAGATTGGTAAACCAGTTTTCACTTGAACGAATGGTGTTGCTGGGGGAAGATTCGTACATTCAAAAACTAACGCTCCTACATCTGGATTCTCAGATATTAAAGCATTAACTACGTAAAGCGTTCTCTCAACTATCATTTTTAGTCTTTCTTTAGGCTCCACTTCATCACTCAACAATTTATTCTCTGGTCCTCTAACTTCCCTAGGCAATGAATCTAAACCCTTAATAGCTATTGGAATAGAATTGTCGATACCAGCCATCTCCAAATGTTTCTTCGTCAAATTCTTCTCTCTAGCTGTGACTATACCGACTCTTCTGTTACCTATCGTCTTACTCACAAACGGAACCAATAATAGACTTGAAGTGAAAACCGGAATATTAACTGCTCTAGATAAGACCTCCTGAAAGTATATCATGAAGCCGCATCCACCAACTATAGCTCTAACTCCTTCCTCCTCAAGCTCTTTAGCAGCCTTAAGGATCAACCGTTCAACTCTCTGCGAAGGCCTTTTAACAGTAAGGTCTGGGCCGCTCACTTCAGGTACTATTTTATATCTAACTGGAAAACTAAACGTATTCGCGTTACCAATGTCGCCTGGAATACGTGGAAAGGGATCCTTCTGCATAATCACTCCTATAGCTTCACCATAGGTTGCGGTTCCTCTTCTGGGAAAAATCATGTTTTCCACTTCCTTCACATAAGAGATCTCAATTACTTATTGCTTCACCTTAATTAATAATTCTATAGACCGCTCAAAATTTATGAAAGTTATAGATAAAATCGATTAATTAAACCTTCAAGGAAATATCTATAAGAACCATATAGATCTCATTCTAAATTATTCAAACAATTTATAGATAATTCGCAAGAAACATGAAAAATAGCCTTATCAAGGCTTCTTTTCAATCTAGTAGGTTTGGATATATTTAATTGTAGACTTGAAAGCTACATTCTAATTTTTCATTCTTTTTATAGATAATTGCTCTATCCTAGTTTTTTGAGGGCGGCCTCAATCTTATTAATTACTTCAATCGCTGTTTGCCCCAAAACCCTAATCATAGGCTCCTTTCCGACTTCACCAAGATCATAGATTACGTCTGGAACGTCACCGAAAGCTTTTATCGCTTCCTCAACACCCCAACTTAGAGTAGCTCCCTCCCTCAATTTAACCTCAACTGGCTCAAACGCCCTACTGAAGCTAGATATCGTGAAACCAGCTTTTCTGAAAGCCTTCAGAAGCTCAGGATTATAGTGTAAATTGACAGCTGCTCTCATTGAATCATCATACTTCTTAGCTGTTAAAACAACATTCGCTAAATGTTTCGAAGCGCCAAACCACACTCTACCCATAGGTTTAGGAGAACCTTTAACATTAAATATTCTACCTTCCACCGCAGCCACATCTGATAAGCCTTCACCATACTTAATAGCCATAGCAACTTGCATCCCGACTTCAGGTATATACGGAGCTACGCTATGGAGCCTTTCAATTCTCTCTACAGCCTCAGACACATTCTGAAGCGTTCTCCACCTATCCGAATCAATGTATAGCTGGACAAATTGGTTAACAGGAACCCTACCCTTGCCAATCTCTTCACTAAACTTTAAATTTTTACTCATAAAATCCTCACTTTTCTCTACCGCCTCAAGGAGACCATAGCCTCTTGCAAGGAAGGCGGTGATGGCTGAAGAGAGTGTGCAACCTGTTCCATGGAACTTTCTATTTAATCTAGCTCGTCTATATTGATGAACTTCCTCATTGAAATAGAGAATATCAATGGCTGTAGTGTCTTTAATATGTCCGCCTTTAATTAAAACTGATTCGGCACCTAGGTCTGAAATAATCTTTGCAGCTTCTATCATGTCCTTAGCGTTCTTTATTTTAGTATTCGCTATTTCTTCAGCCTCCATTCGGTTGGGGGTCACTAAGAAAGCGTATGGAATAAGCTTTTCTATGAGTGTCCTTTTAGCTTTCTCTTCTATTAATGCTGCTCCACTGCCAGCCCTCATTACGGGATCCAGCACAAACCTCAATTGTTTTTCACGAAGAATCTTTGAAATAGAGACCATTGCGTCTGAAGTATATACCATACCGACCTTCACATTCTCTATTGGAATATCCTCTAACACCGCCTTTATCTGGTCAATTATAACCTTAACTGGTAAAGGATAGATCGAATTCACTTTCATAGTATTCTGAGCTGTAACTGCTGTGATGGCGCAAGTACCATACACATTTAATGCACTAAAAGTTTTCAAATCAGCCTCTACGCCTGCACCTCCACTACTATCTGAACCAGCAATCGTTAAGGCTGCTGGAATTCTTCCTTTTCTCAATTTGTTTCCCTATTGAAATTGAATGCTTGGTGCAATTAAGTTTTTAATTAGAAGGAACAGCTGAGTAAAATAGAATTGGTTTTCTATATTATGTTAAGGATTCTTGCTTTTCTTGCTTCAGTATCGAAAATGGCAATTGTTGGTTTTCCACTCAAGTAGCCGCAAACCTCTCCCGGATTAATTACCAGTTTTTCTTCCTCTACGACACCAGCTTTATGGGTATGACCATGAACTATCAAATCGAAACTGGAGAATTTGATTAAGGATTCAAGCAGTTCTCTATCGTGTCCATGGAGTAAAGCTACATTTAGAGAGCCTATCTTCACGCTTTTGAAGACCCCATCAACATCAAATCCCATGTCTCTAAATCTGTCCCTCAATATCTGTCTTTCAGCGTCATTATTACCAAAAACACCTACCATACGCGTATTTAACTTCTCAAAGTGCGAAGTTACAAATGGCGCTATATAGTCGCCTGCACATAACACTATCTCAACATTTTCAGAGTTTAAGAGAGCTATAGCTTTATCCAGCATAGGTAGATTATCATGGATATCCGATATGATGCCCACTATCAATCTATTTCACCCATAGACAAAAAGAAACCTCTGTGAATTTAAAGCTAATCTTAATGACGCCTCCTATTCTTTATCTCTGAAGCCTTGACATGCGCACATCTTATAGGTTCCGGAATCCTTCCATCCAATATGCATTCTTTAACGATTTCTATAGAGGAATGAAGTGTTATGAGGTTCCCTACACTAATAAAGATCGGTTTTCTACTTTTACCTGTATGGAGTGCAGCACCGATAACTTCTTCTTTATCTACTATAAGCTTCAAATTTCTATCAGTATGTGAGCTTAAAGATCCGCAGAGAAGTGATTTAGCGACACCTATTGTTGGGGCTTTAAGAATGAGGCCTAAATGGCATGCAAGTCCAAAACGGAAAGGATGAGCATAACCATGCCCATCAACTAGATATACGTCAGGTTTACTCTTTAACTTTTTTAATGCAGGCATAAGGGCGGGTATTTCTCTGAAGCTCAATAAGGTTGGAATATAAGGGAAACTGGTCTTAGTCACTTCAGTCTTCACTTCCACTACATTTAGATTTGGGAAATCTAGAACAGCTACCGCTCCGATTGATTGGTCATCCGTATAAGCAACATCCACACCTGCCACATAATGAATTTTATCCAGAGGCAGCTCTCTAAAAACTAGCTTCTGAGAAAGCCTCTTCTGTAAGGAATGGATTTTAT
>CAZHYI010000138.1:0-4027 GCA_964536595.1 uncultured Candidatus Bathyarchaeia archaeon | reverse complement strand
TCATTTCTCCATTCATCTATCTATTCTTCATACTTCTGCGCAATCTTCTCCATTTCTTGTTGACCCCAAGCCGCGGCTTCCTCAGGCGTCATTAGGCCTAAAGCTACCTTTTGACCGACAAGTGCTAATAGGTCGGTTCCTTCAACCTCTCCGATGAACATGGCTGTTTCTGGTCCTTCAAAGCCGTACAGTCTGCCGTGAGGTCTAGCTTTTTGTAGTGTTTCCACTACATGCCAGAACTCCATGTTAATGGGATCTGACTTGTAGGCTTCTGACTCTATTCCGGCGTCGTGAGGTGGTAGGAAGAATATGGGCTCCATATTGCATAGGTAACCGTTTATTTCAGGCTTCAGTATGAACTCCAGGAACTTGAGGCATGCTTCTAATCTTCCTTCTTCTTCAGCCTTCTTACTTATCCATGCGGCGTAGGGATATATGACGCTTCCCCGGACTGATGGTGGCGTATCAGGGACAGGGTTCTCAATGTAGATTTGCTGTTTCGCTACGTCAGGGTGTGACTTGATAGTATTTGTTATGAATACTGACCAATCGTACATGCTGGCTAGCATCCCCTTCTCCCATGGTAGAGAGACTTCAGCCCATCCCCAATCCTCACTGCCCGGCGGTCGATACTTAACCAGTTCCTTGTAGTACTCCAGAGCCCTTACTGTTTCGGGAGAGTTGAAAATTATCGTTTTTCCGTCATCAGCGACTGTTCGGGCGTTCGTGTTAACCATGATTGTGTAGAGTATCTCTGTTCCGAAGAGGTGCTTTATTGATGGTACAAAATTCCCGTAGATAGGTCCTCCAGTTAATGGGTCAGTTCCCATTTCTTTAACTTTCTCGTTGAAATCAAGATATTCATTCCATGTTTTTGGGCCTTCAGGGTAGCCAGCAGCTTCAGACACGTCTTTACGGAGGAGGAGACCCATCACCAATGTAAAGATTGGTATGGCCCAGTAATGCCCTTTCCAGTAAGCCATCCTCTTCTCTTGAGGCCCGAAATCATACTGCTCATCCAGTTCCTCCATCGCTTCGTCCAGCGGGATTATTCCGCCAGCTTGGTACGCCGCTAAAGTGAGGGGTGGAATGCTGAACTCTATATCTGGCGGGTTACCTGCAGCTATTGAAGATAAGACCTTTGGGTATACTTCTTCCCAACCTACAGGGACAAGCTCAACCTTTATGTTAGGGTTCTGTGTCTCAAACATTTTAATTACTGATTTCTGCCTCGCGATTCTGTGGGGCGGAGTTTCCTGCGTCCAGACAGTTATAGTAACCGGCTTACTAGGAGTTGGAGTTGGGGAAGGAGACACTGTGGGAGTGGGCGTTGCTGTAGGTGTAGCTGTTGGGGTGGGTGTGGGCGTAGGTGCTGGTGTCGGTGCTGGTCTACTTAGGTACCATGCTGCTCCGCCTATAGCGGCTGCAGCAACAGCACCACCAGCAATAGCGATGTATTTCCGACGACTAACTTCTTCAGACATGCTTATAAACCTCTCATCTCTTAGTTTTAGATTAAAATATTTTAGTTTTGCGGTAACTTGTAAATTTTAACTAAATATTTATTTACACTAATATTAACGTGTATTCCATGGATGTGGGGCCGTGGTCCAGTTTGGTCTAAGATTCGCGCCTGGGGCGCGCGAGGTCCGGGGTTCAAATCCCCGCGGCCCCACCATGAAGGTTCAGTAACAGCTGCTATATATTTTGTGAGTTCTGCATAAATGAATGGTATGGAGGAGTTGCTGTATGACTTCCCATTATGTGTGTTGCGTTGTGAAGGAGCGGTTTGAGAGGGTTTTTGAGTCTTTAAGTGGAGCTTTCGGCAATATATACTCCCGAAGAATGCGGAAGAGTGATGGTTTTCTATTTGGGGTGATTTTGGGTGAGAAGTACTTCCTTAGAGTTAGGAGTGACGTAGCGATCTCTATTATTGTGGAGGGGTACGCAACAGATGAAACGAGGGTTGAGGTAGTTTCATGCGCTGGCGGAACTGGTTTGTTAGGCATTTCGTATGGGGCTCACTCAGCCTATGTGCATGATGTCATAAACTATCTTAAGGATTCAGGACTTGAAGTAACGGTTGAAAGGGAAATTCCGTACTTCAGTGAAGAATCTACCGAAACCACATAATTGAGAGATTGATTCCTCAATAGCATCATGAAAAGGTGGATAGATATAAAACTGTGGGTTTACGTTGTGCGTGTAACTTTTGGAGGTTTTCGTTATTTGAAGCTTCAATCTAATTTTTTGGTGTGTGCTTCACTTGTACGTAATCATAGTCAACATTCACGTAACAGCCTGATGTTTCTACGAATACTATGAAGCCGATGACCTTTATTTTCTCTATATCCCTCTCCTTGATTAGGTCGTAGAGGCTGTTGATGTATTTCCCCAAGTCTATCTTTATGGTTATCCATCTGCCGAACTCTTCAGGTTTAACCTCATGGACCATGTAGCCCGCATGTATATGTTTATGGTATTCGCAGTAAGCAAAGTCATCTGGAACGTTCCATATGTCAGTTTCGTTTACACAGTAGCCTGTAAAGAATAGGTCAAAGTATATCTTTTCGCTGTCTCCATATATGTCGTTATCATTATACGCAATCATTAACGTTATTCCTAAGTTGACTCTTGCATACTGGTTTGGGTGGTTCACGGAGAAATTGATGAATTTTATTTCATTCACTCTAAACTTGGCTTCTAGGAAATAGATGCCTTCCTCTATAGGTTCTTCACGGTTAAATTCAACGTAATCGACAAGTGTTCGGTTCTGGTTGTCTGTCACTGCTAATAATTTACGTTCATAATCATAACGGTCTATATGTTTGCCTTGATAAACCCCCGCATTACCCCAAACCTCACCTGTATTGTTACATTCTAAATGGAGGATTCCGTCCTTTATCTTAACAACTGTAAATTCGTTCTTATTCCACTCCTCCTTACGCCAAGCACTGTTAATGCTGAAGTTGTAGGTGAAGTCCCCGTTCTCTATAAGAAAATATGTGCGTACCGACGTTTTCTTAGCTCCGAATTCAACTTCATAAGATAGAAGTACGGCGACACAGAGGGCAATAAAGGTTATCGTGCAGAGAACTATTAGGAGTAATAGCTTCTTCATCTCTTACGACATAGATTCTAAGTGATGTTTATACCATATAACTCTTAACGTAAAATTTACTATGACATAGACTTTCAAATGAAGTCTCACCTAAATCATGATTGTAGCTTAGAAGTCAACTTAAAAATGCGATTATAGATTCTTGTTCAGCTCTTCAAGGAAATCTCTGAATCTTTCTTTCGGTATTCTTGCTCCAGCAGCCTCTGGATGTCCTCCTCCACTACCATCAAACTTCAGGGTTATCTGTCGCAGTAGCTCGTTAAGGTCTATTTCCGGATCGTTCGTTCGGAGACTCATATCAATCATGCCCTTCCTCTCTTCACCAGCGACACCCACCTTAACGTCAGCCAGTCCCCGAATGTAGGTCGCTGTTTTTCCTAGCGAGAATGGGAAATTGAGTATGTAGGCAATCTCACCTATCCTCTTCACTCTGCCTTTAAGCTCCCTAATAGCTATCTCTTCCCTATGGGAATGCTGAACCGCAAGCTCAACCAAGCGTGGATCGAAGCTTGGAGGTATATTCATCGCTAAGTTCGATACTATGCTCCTTTTGAGCTCATGGTCTCTCCTACGCCCTTCAATCGCCTGAACTAGAAGGCCGCTCTCAAAGTATAGTGCTCTCTTATCCCACCTCTCCAATAGGCGCTTAATAAAGGGTGTATCGTCCAAGTAGTCACCTATAGCCCCATAAATCGCCAGCCTACTATACATAACATCCAACCTAGAATAGAATAGGGAGTACGCCAACTCTGAGGCTGAAGAACCCAAAGAATGAACAACCCTTCCAGCCAGGTCTTCCACCTTAAACTCTCTAGGCAACGGGTGATGATCAATATAGATTAGCTCGCCTCTATGCGTGATGGCTGAAAACTTCTTCAGAAGCTCCTCCGCATGGCTCTCCGAGAT
>CAZHYI010000137.1:1947-4032 GCA_964536595.1 uncultured Candidatus Bathyarchaeia archaeon | reverse complement strand
AAATCAACTCTAAGTATTCTTCCAATCCAGCCATAGAGCGCCATCTCACTTCTCCCTATAAGTTAAAGCCTTTGTTGGGCAAACCTCTACACATTGAGGATGCCCATTACATAAGTCACATTTAATGTACTTCCTTTCATCAGCCTTAAACCGTATTATCCAACCGTCAGTGTTGTGGGGGCAGTGTTTAGCGCATAATCCACAGCCCACACATTTATCCTCAATTATAACTCGAGAACCCGTCTCTTCATCTATGATTATGGCTCCTTCAACGGGACATACATAAAGACAGGTTGGGAAGTCACATTGTTGACATAGATGCGCCGTCACTTTCCCATTAAGCGCATCAATTTCTATGTGTAACCGAGAGAGGGAATGGCTGCATACTCCCTCATGAAATAGCGAACATGCTAGTTCGCAGGCTTGACACCACCAACATTTAGAAGGATCAAAATTAATTCTGATTTTTGGTTTTTTCACTTTAACTTTTTGTTTCACTATCAATTATTGCATCAACCATGAGTATTATACATTCTTCTTCACCGTCATTATAGAAGCTGTGTGGCGTCTTAGGTGGAATATAAATAGCATCTCCAGGTTTAACTTTACGTTCTTCACCACCAACTCTCAGTACGCCTCCTCCACGAACTATGAAGTATATCTGTTCATGATTTTCATGCATATGCTCTTCCAATGTTTTATTTGGGTACACTGTTGTTTGCCAAAACCCTCCAAGACTTTTTAGTATGTCCTCCATGTTGAGGCGTTCATAGATATCCTTCCGCATATATAGATACCTATATACAGCCTCTCCATGCGCCTTAATCTCTTTAACTTCATTAACATTCTTAACGATCATACTCAACTCCTCTCTCAAATAGTCTTAAAGAGCGATTATTTAACTTTTTCAAAATATTTTTAGAATTTATTGATACTTTCCTCTCGCTGCGATCTGCCAGATAACTTCTACCTTGCCTTTCCTGACACCCACCAATTCATCATGTAGATTAAGTGTCATTCCTTGATGAACAGGGATGATTGAGATTCTCTCACCGATTTTAAATTTATGTTTACATGCGCTTGCATCAATTAGGCCATGTTCAACATACATCCCACGCATCTTTGCCTCTGGATACTCCACTATATAGCCATAATGTGATGGGGGAGGTTGAGGATGGAAGAAGTTTGTGAAGAGCGTTAAACTTTTCTCGCCAGCATCAACTATAACACGGTTTGGCGTTGGAATACTAACAACTGTAGCTATCAAGCGTAAGGCGCAAGTTTCAGGATTTGGTGGATTGTCAGGAATCCTAATTCTTTTTGGGCCTTCAAATATGTATGAGCCGCTACGCGTTTCAGTGCAACCCATCTCTTTAGATGTTGCTTCATGTCCTGTCCCTCCACCACTTATAACTTCAGCGTCAAGACCTTCTCTCCTAAGTAATCTAAACGTTTCTTCAAAGAAGGGTTTAGCCCTTTCATGACTCGGATAAGTCATAATCCCCTTAAAGTTTAAGCCATGTAACTTAATGATTCCTTTAGCTAATTTTAAAGCCTCTTTAGGAGATTGAACGCCACACCTTCCTCCTCCAGTGTCAAGTTCTACTAAAACTCCAACTTCAAAATCGTCCTCTTCAGCTTTTTTTGATATTCCGTATGCCACATCAATGGAGTCTACGGTTACCATTAAGTTCACTCTTTTAGCTAATCTAGATAGTCGATCAAGTTTATGCTCACCAACTATGTTATAGGTGATAAGTATATCTCTGATTCCAGCTGCAGCCATAACTTCAGCCTCACCTAGTTTTTGACATGCTATTCCATTCGCTCCAGCTTCCAACTGCATGTGAGCTATTTCAGGAACTTTATGGGTCTTTATGTGAGGCCGAAGTTGAATATCCAATTTACGGCAATGCTCCGCCATATATTGTATATTTTTCTCCATCACCTCAAGATCAACAGTTAAAACAGGCGTATCCAGATCCTCTATGTTCAAACGAAAAATCCTCCTCGTCTATACATAATTTTTGTTATGTAATTAGTTGAAAGATAATCTGTCTTTAAACTTTTATTCCTTATTCTTGA
>CAZHYI010000137.1:0-1937 GCA_964536595.1 uncultured Candidatus Bathyarchaeia archaeon | reverse complement strand
AGGCGTATCTAGATCCTCTATGTTCAAACAAAAGCCTCCTCATTTACACAATTTTTTGCTAGTAATTAGTTGAAAGATCATCTGTCTTTAAACTTTTATTCCTTATTCTTGAATAAAGTATCGAGGTGGATATTATGATAGTGGATGTGCATACTCACGTACCTCCACATCGAGAACCTATCAGCGATAGTGAGGCTACTTTTGTTTATTGGAGGCCGGATCGCCCAGTCAAGTTAGATGTAAGCTGGAGTGAGCATTTTGAGGCTATGCAACCTGTGGATAAGGCTATAGTCTTTGGGATACCACGTGAAGGAGAGAATCCTAATGATTTGGTGGCTGAGTATGTAAGGACGCATCCTGAGAAGCTTATCGGCTTCTTATCGGTTAGCCCTAATGATGAAAATGCATTAGATGAGATTGAAAGGGCTGTTACTGAGTTGGGGCTGAAAGGTATAAAGCTTGGACCTGCCTACCAACACTTTCATCCCTTCAGTGAGAAGGCATGTGCGGTCTACTCAAAAGCGCATGATTTAGGTTTACCCATAATCTTTCACTGCGGAACTATTCCCGGGCGTTTTGACCCATTAGAGTATACACATCCCAGACTCTTTGAGAAAGTCGCTATGGCTTTTCCAGACCTAAAGATAGTACTGGCTCATATGGGGCACCCATGGATGTGGGATACGATAATTCTCATAAGAAAGCAACCCAATGTGTACGCAGATATTTCAGCATTGTTCTACAGGCCTTGGCAATTTTACAATGCATTAGTGTTATGTCATGAATATGACCAAATGCATAAGTTGCTGTTTGGATCTGACTATCCTGTCACGACACCTAGGGAGACCATGGATGAGCTTAGAAAAATTAATAGATTTACTGAAGGAACTAATCTGCCTAAAATTCCTGAAGATGAAATTGAAGAGTTAATAAAAAGAGACTCGTTGAAACTTCTTGACATAAAGGGTTGATGATTAAGAAGGTTTTAGTTATTCTTCTTTTATTTCTAAATAGACTTTTTCATCTCCCTTAATAGATACTCCCTTAAGCGATGACAACATCCCTAAAACTGCATTACGGATAATTTTTGACACGAAAGGTTGAAGGGGGATTTCGCTTTCATTAACCACAACCTTGGTTTTCAGTTTCGGCTTTAAACTTAAAACTTTACACATATCTAACTTAGCCTCCCCCTTGTAGATCGCTCTCGCCATTTCAATACACGATGAAAAGCCGCATTTACCACAGTCGAGTTTTGGCAGTTGATTGATAATCTCTCCAATTTCTCTTCTTCTCTTTACGTACCCAATCACATTTTTAACTATAATTCCTACATCTTCATTTATCCTTAAGACAGGTTGATCTAAGGATTGGATGGAGCAAAAAGCTAATATTTCCCCTCTCACTTTCCCTCGGTAATCCTCGTATTCCTCTCTATTTCTTACGCATATTATCTTACCTACATCGCTGTCTTGTAAAATGAAACGTGAGAATCCTTCAATCAATATGACGTCTACATCTCCCATAAAACGGAGTAAATAATCGAGAGAAAAGTCTTGAATACTTCTCTTTATTATTACAGCAACCTCTACATCTGAAACGATAATTACAGGGTTTGCGCCAGCTCTAGAGTGTTTCCATGTGTCTTTCCCTTCAATGTCTATGGAGAAGCCTTTTTGACTGATGTGTTTAGCTGTCGCTACTTTAAAGCTTTCTTTTCTGAGCTCCTTAACTAGACGCTCCATAATCAAAGTTTTTCCTGAGTTCTTGAGGCCTACCACACCAATTATTGGAATTGCGGAATACATTATTCAGACACCAACATTCCCAATATGAAGACTTCCGCCTTTTTATTTATTCCCACAAACTCTACAGTCGGGCACGCTCTTAATTTTTAACTCAGAGAACTCCATGCTCCACCCGTCAAAGATTATAAG